>JBKCGY010000271.1:0-8998 GCA_046303015.1 Bacteroidota bacterium
AATTTGGTGGTGAATTCACCTGTTAAAATGAAGATTTCAATTCTTCAGGGAAGTGCAAACGGAACTGCGGTTTTTTCTGAACTTCACAATCCAACGACCAATGCCAATGGGTTGGTAAGTATTGAAATTGGTAGTGGAACATCTCCTGTGGGAACGATTGGAAGTATCAATTGGGGAAATGGAACCTACTTCTTGAAAACAGAAACAGATCCAACCAACGGAACGAATTACTCTATTGTGGGGACAAGCCAGTTGTTGAGCGTGCCGTATGCGTTGCAAGCAAATTGTGTGTCTTCATCATTGTCCGGAGATACACTCTCTGTTGGATGCAGAAAATATTTAATACCGGGCATAATAGACTTGAATACAACTAATGGAATAACTTCTCATACTTGTGGTGCTACTGACATTCACAATCCCCAAAAAGCTTATGGAACAATATCTGATCAAGAAGGGAATAAATACAAGACGATTCAAATCGGGAATCAAACCTGGATGGCAGAAAACTTACGAACTACTAAATATAGGAATGGGATAACAATAAATAATATAACAGATAATACGCAATGGCAAAATACAATTACTGGAGCATATTGCGATTATGAAAATAAGACATCAAACATTTGCCCTTTCGGTAGATTATATAACTGGTATGCGGTCACAAATATTAATCAGCTTTGTCCATCTGGATGGCATGTGCCTTCAACAGAAGAATGGACTATCCTTGAAACTTATTTGGGCGGTAACAACAACGCAGGTATTGAATTAAAAAGTACAGGGAATAAATATTGGCAAGGTTCTAATACAGGCGCAAATAATAACACGGGATTTTCTGCACTTCCAGGTGGATATAGAATCATACATGGTGAATTTTATGATATGGGGGCACGCGGGTATTGGTGGACGTCATCCCAAATCAACTCAACTACTGCTACAATAAGAAGTATGTACTCTGCATATACTTCTATTGGAGCCTATAACTTTTTCAAAACTTATGGATTTTCAATTCGCTGTGTTAAAGATTAATTTTTCACTTTTTCAGTTTCAAAACCACTCCCAAAGGGTGGTTTTTTGTCTGAACTGTGATTCGGGAAAGGTGTCATGGTTGTCATTGCTCTCGTGGTTATCTTGGTTGTCTATAATTTATTCATTGGTTCGTGTCTTCACGAACCAATCTGTTATTCCAATATACCAAATCCTGTTCCGTGAGGACTCAAACCAGGGGTAGGATGAATCATAGTTTAAGATATTGTGCCGCCCCTACGGGGCTTGGAATATCAGGGTTATTTAATCAGCTATTATTTTATCGCTCCTACGGAGCTGAAAATATTCTCTTAGGGTTACAATATAAATACAAAGGACATATACAAAGCCCCGTAGGGACGAGAAACTAATAGATAATCGTACAATGAAAAATAAAAGCTCCGTAGGAGCGACACAATATGATAAAATCATAATATTTTTCACCGAAACGTCTCTCGAAGAGGACGTTTCGCATAAAATGCCTAACCGTCCCTTGCAGGAGACGTTTAGGCGAAATAACAGAAAACCATTCATCATTCAGCCTATTCACCGCACATATCCTACCTTTGTCCTCCAAAATTTAATTACGCAATGGGTTTTCTGAATCAATACATCAAATACCGCCTGCCTTTAGGCCTTGTTCTTCTCGCAGTGGCGATACTTGTGAACGTTTATACAGGTTTCTGGCCCTCATTCATTCTTTACCTGATCGCTATCATCAGTATTGTCGGCCATTTTATGTTCGGGCCGCTTCGTCTGATCCAGACCTACATGGAAGCAGGCGATATGGAGGGCGCAGAAAAAATCCTGAACTCCATTCGTTTTCCTAATCTGCTCTTCAAACCCATCCGATCGGTGTACTTTACCCTCAAAGGTAATATCGCAATGTCGCGCCAGGATTTTGATACGGCTGAAAAGCTGATGAAAAAGGGGATGGACCTGGGTTCCGGCTCTTCACTTATGCAGGGAACGGAAGGTGCCAGTTTGCTTCAAATGGGGATGTTGGCTATGCAGAAAAATAATTTAAAAGAAGCTGAAAGTTATATTCGACAAGCGATTCGTAAAGGATTGCCCGATAAAGAAAATCAGTCCGCCGCCTTTCTTCAGATGTCCAGCATCATGATCAATAAAAGAGAATTTCGCGCAGGGAAAGATTTCTTCAGAAAAGCTAAAGGGTTGAAGCCAACAACACCCCAGATTGTAGATCAAATCAAACAAATGGAAAAATACATCTCGAGATTACCTGGATAAAAAAGCGAAGCCATACATATGAATAAAGCTTCGCATAAAAAGAGTGTTATAGAAAATCGCTATCAGGATTAACAACGGCCATTAGGAATCTGATGCAAAGGTAAATACCTTATATTTCATGGGAAATAACAGATATGTGTTATTTTGTTTTTTTCAAAAACCCGATCTAATGGGTCAGGGATTCGGGAAGCTGCCAAATCTTTTTTCCACTGCATGAAATCTGAATTCAAATATTTTTTTCAATTCTCGCTTGACAAATAAATAATTTCCCAAGTCCCCTAATATTCCAAAAGGGATCTTATAATGAACAATGTCTGTCATTTCTACCCCACCCGGAATGGCTACAAAGTGATGCTGATGGTGCCATAAACTGTAGGGGCCAAAACGCTGCTCGTCAACAAAATATTTTTCATCTTCAACATGCGTGATCTCTGTCATCCAATACAAGGGAATGCCGGCAACCGGTTTTACCTGATATTCAATAATCTGACCGGGATACATTTTTTCCCCATGATAGAGGGATACAATTTGAAAATCCATCTGAGGAGGGGTGATTGTAGACAAGTTGGCCGGATTGGAGAAAAAGCCCCAGGCTTCTTCCAAGGTCACGGGTATTTTCTGAACGGTTTTAAAACGATAAACTTTAGACATACCTTTATTTACAATTTGAAGGCTTATTAGTTTAACACAAGTGCAAAATCAATCGGTTCTTGGGTTAATTGAATTAAGTTTGCATTCGCACTGAAATTTCGATTTTCGTTAACTGCCGCATTTTTATATCTTATTGGCCTTGCTCTTTTACAGGGTATATATGGTTGTGCCAATATTATTCCACCCAGTGGGGGGGCTATTGACTCTTTACCACCCAAATTAGTTAAGGCAACCCCACGTGATTCCGCTTTGCGATTTTCGGGTAATAAAATTTTATTGATCTTCAATGAATTCATTGAACTGAAAAGCCCAAACGATGAGATCATTATCTCACCTTATCCCGAGAAACAACCTCTGATCACATCCAATTTAAAAACCATATCCATAAAACTAAAAGATTCTCTGTTGCCTAATACAACATATACCATAGATTTTGGTCATTCCATTGCCGATATCAACGAAGGGAATATTCTTAAAGACCTTTCGTATACTTTTTCTACCGGTAATAACCTTGATATGCATTCACTGAACGGCCGTGTGTGGATGGCTGAATCGGGGAAAGCGGATAGTACAATGTGGGCCTTGTTATACAAGGAGGAAGAAGATTCTACCGTAGCGAAGAAAAAACCCTCTTATGTGGCGCGGGTAAATGGGAAGGGGTTTTTTCAATTCAGCAATTTGCCTCAGGGGAGGTATTATGTGTATGCTTTAAAAGATGCAGATGGTAATAAAAAATACAATCAGCCGATTGAGGCTTTTGCCTTTTATGATAAACCGGTTGACATCCCCAATGATACGAGCCGTTTACATCTCTATGCGTTTGCGGTAGAAAAAGAAAAGAAAAGAGAGCGCTCCGGTGAGATGAAAAAAACAGACAAAATTTCATTTACTTCCAATGTGCAAGATGGCGTGCTTGAGTTGATGGATACGGTGTCTATTCAATTCTCAGAAAGACTCAGTTTTCTTGATACCAATGCGTTTTTCTTAAAAGAAGATTCTTCGGGGTTCAAAAAAATATCTGCGATTAGAAAGGATACATCCCATAAAAAAGTTTACGTAATGGCTGATTATAAGCCGGGCTCCCAATACCAGTTGATGCTATCTAAAGCGTTTGCAAAAGACAGTTCAGGAAGAACACTTTCTAAAAATGACACCCTTCGCTTCCGGGTAAAAACAGAAAAAGAATACGGTAGTCTGAAATTGTCTTTCCAACAACTGGATATGTCGAAAAATCCTGTAATTCAATTGCTGCAAAACGAACAGCTCATTTATCATAATGCTATGAGGCAGAATGATTTTTTTCTAAAACTAGCTAAGCCGGGTAGTTATCAATTACAAATATTGTATGATCTAAATGGTAATGGTATGTGGGATACCGGAGATTACTTCTCAAAACCCCGCCATCAACCTGAAATTGTTCAATTTATTGATAAAGAAATTGTCATTAAGCAAAACTGGGATAATGAATTTGAAATCACCCTCCCTTTATATTAATTCCCGCAATCAATTCCTTCGTATTTTCGTATCATGTCTTTTTCATCATCACTACTGGAGCAGGCTGTACAGGAATTATCCAAACTTCCCGGTATTGGGAAAAAAACAGCATTGCGTTTGGCTTTACATCTTGTAAAGACCAGTGGCGACGAGGTTCTTCAGTTGGGCAATGCGCTCATACGCATGAGAGAGGATATGAAATTTTGTAAGTATTGTTTCAATATTGCAGATCAGGAAGTCTGTAATATTTGCAGCAACAATATGCGCAAGCGAAATATCATTTGTGTGGTTGAATCGATCAGAGATGTGATAGCTATCGAAACGACTCAGCAATTCAGTGGATTGTACCATGTGCTGGGTGGACTTATTTCTCCGTTGGATGGTATCGGTCCGGATCAATTACATGTTGATGCACTCGTGGAAAGGGTAAGAGCCGGAGAGGTCGAAGAATTAATCTTTGCCCTCAATCCCAATATTCAGGGTGATACAACCTTGTTTTATATCCATAAAAAATTAGGAGATCTCCCTGTTTCCATTACTACCATCTCACGAGGTATCGCATTTGGAGGCGAACTGGAATATGCTGATGAAATGACATTGGCCCGTTCCATTCAGAACCGACAGCCTGTTACCCTTTATGTGGGAATGAAAGGATAGAAATAAAATGTATTAAATTTGAATAGTACATTGATGAAGAATATCAATCAGTACATATGAAATGCCTATACCGAAAATTCGACACCAATAGGAATGAATATTTTCAGGGCATAACATATGGCAATTAAAATCATACAAAATATACATATGAAATTATTCTATTCCTTATTCGTTTTAATATTTGCATTTTCATCTTGCACGTATGATCAAGCAGAAAAAAATGCATTTGATGCCCTGGCATGCGATACCAGTAATGTTCGCTATAGTGTAGAAATCAAAAATATTCTGGAAACAAGTTGTAAGAATTGCCATTTTGGAGACGCTGCTGAGGGCGCCGGTAAAAAGCTGGATTCTTATGTGGAAGTGAAGAAATATGTAGATCAAAATAAATTGTTGGAATCGGTTCTCAGAACTGGCGATAATTACATGCCATTGGGGGGTAATCGATTATCTGCCTGTAAGATTGAGCAGATCAGAAACTGGATCAAAAAAGGAGCACCCAATAATTAATTTTTATGAAATATCAATTCATAACACTCCTGATTGCACTGCTTTTTCATTCAATGGTTTATGCTCAATCATTTTTTATAACCCGGAACGGTACGATTCAGTTTTTTTCCAAAACCCCATTGGAAGATATTAAAGCAGTTAATAAAAATGTATATAGTAGTCTCAATACAGCAACCGGCAGCCTGCAGTTTTTAGTACAAATCCCTAAGTTTGAGTTTAGATATTCTGCCATGAGGAATCATTTCAATGACGAGGATTATATGGATTCCCAAAAGTATCCTACTGCTGATTTTAAAGGAAAAATTACTGATTTGTCGGCTATAGATTTTACAAAGGATGGTTCTTATAACGTAAATATTGAAGGATCCTTAACCATACATGGAGTTACCAAAACCATCAATACACCCGCTTCCATTACTGTAAACAAAGGACAAATTACAGGTGCGACTACTTTCTCCGTAAAAATAGAAGATTACAATATTGTCCCTCCGAAAATTGTTTTTAAAAAAATTGCAGAAATTGTTGAGATAACCGTGAACTGCCTCTATTCGCCATATAAAAATTAGTGCTATGATAAAATATTTTACTTCTCTTACATTGACCTTGTTATGTTTCTTTACGGGTTTTCCCGGATTTGCTCAGGATTTTGATTTGCAACAAATGTTAAATAATGATCAACAACAAGATAAGAGAACAAAAAAATATGTACAAGGCACCTTTTTCAGTACTCGTTTAATAAATGGTCATAGCGTAGAAAATCTCGATGCGGGCGTTCTTGATTTTAGAATTTCTCACCGTTTTGGAAAAATTAGTGACGGCTTATATGATATGTTTGGCCTGGATAATGCGAGTGTGCGCCTGGGTTTGGATTATGGGGTTACAGATAAATTAATGTTGGGAATTGGCCGAAGCAGTTTTCAAAAACAAGTTGACGGATATGTAAAATATAAGATTCTTTCTCAAACAGAAGATAAAAGCATGCCGATTAGTGTAAGTTGGGTTTCTTCGGTTATGGTAACCACATTGCGCTTTGAAGAACCCGTTCCTAAAAATGAATTTAATTCCCGATTGTACTATGCACACCAGGTTTTGTTTGCCAGAAAATTTTCAGAAGGAACTTCTTTTCAATTGATGCCAACTCTTGTTCATTATAATCTGGCGCCAAATGATGCCAAGTCTAACGATCTTTTCTCTATAGGTATAGGTGGCAAACAAAAGATCATGAAAAAGCTAAGTTTGAATGCGGAATATTATTATCAAGTACCAAGCACTCAATTGCCTAATAGACGTAATTCATTTTCTATTGGATTTGATATTGAAACCGGAGGGCATGTATTTCAATTGCATGTAACCAATTCAAGGGGCATGAATGAGCGATCATTTATCCACGAAACTGATGGGGGGTGGGATAAAGGAGATCTTTTATTCGGGTTTAATATATCAAGAGTTTTTTCATTTAAGAAGCATAAATAGAAAATAGCCACAATTAACCGTTTCTATGTTAAAGTATCTTATGGTATTGATGCTGGCTGTTTTTTCGGCCTGTTCAAAAAATGAAGCAGAAGAGGGTGCCATGTATGGAGCAACCTGGAAGATCAGTTATTTCTATGATGGGGTAGAAAAAACCTCTGATTATGCCGCACTTTATTTTATGTTTAATGAAGATGGTACCTTGATGGCGCATGAGGGGCCCAGACTGACTATCGGGCGTTGGTCTGAAAGAAATAGTCGATTCATTATTTTATTTGACACGAATCCTCTGCTTCTCAAACTACAAGGAGAGTGGTCAATAATAGAGAAAACTTCTTCTGTTATAAAGCTTAAAGATGAAGTTGCTGCGCCCAATAAAGAACTCCATTTAATCAGGCAGTAAATCCTCCTTATTTCTTTATACAAACACTTGTTTCAGAACATATTTGTTATACATTTGCCTTGCATTTGGCGGATTTGTTTATTGTTCGGCCTAAACGGAACTAATAAACCTCAGTAAACTTCAGGTTACTCACTCGTTTATCAGTTTCTCCCGATCAATTTATTTTAATACATGTTCGCCATTTTAAAAATGTTGAACCATGCATAGTATTCGAGCGGCATTAGAAAAGCGTATTCTGATTATTGATGGTGCCATGGGTACCATGATCCAGCGGCATAAACTGGAAGAGGCAGATTACAGAGGAGAACGATTTAAGGAATGGCCTTCTGACCTGAAAGGCAATAATGATTTGCTTTGTCTCACGCAGCCTGAAATCATTAAAGGTATCCATCTGCAATATCTTAATGCCGGTGCAGATATTATTGAAACCAATACTTTCAATGCGCAACGTGTTTCCATGGCCGATTATGGAATGGAATCACTTTCGTATGAAATCAATGTGGCGGCTGCACAATTAGCCAAGCAAGCTGTTAAAGAATCTGGGAAAGAAGCATGGGTGGCAGGCGCCATCGGACCCATGAATAAAACATTATCCCTTTCTCCGGATGTCAATAATCCGGGTTACAGGGCGCTAAGTTTTGATGAAGCCATGGAAGCGTACTATGAGCAGGTGAAAGGGTTATATGAAGGAGGTGTGGATCTTTTTCTGATTGAAACCATCTTTGATACGCTCAACGCTAAAGCGGCCATCTATGCTATCAAAAAATATTTCAGCGATACAGGTAAAGAAGAATTGCCGATATCCATTTCCGGAACCATCACCGATGCCAGCGGAAGAACATTAAGCGGACAAACACTGGAAGCGTTTTATATTTCGGTAACGCATGCCAACCCCCTGAGTGTGGGATTGAATTGTGCGCTGGGTGCACATGAAATGCGTCCGCATATCGAAGAGTTATCGCAGATTGCTTCCTGTTATGTAAGTGCATATCCCAATGCGGGTTTGCCCAACGCTATGGGTGAATATGACGAGAGACCGGAAGATACTGGTCATTATCTGGAAGAGTGGGCGGAGAACGGATGGGTAAATATTGTAGGCGGATGTTGTGGCACCACACCGGATCATATCAAACATATTGCGGAGCATGTGAAGAATATAAAGCCGAGGAAATTGCCGGTAGTGGAATTAGTAATTAATAATTAAGAATTAATAATTGGGAGTGTAAATACTATGGCAACAATCAAACCATATTCGAGATTTGCAGGCTTAGAGCCGCTGGTGGTAAGACCTGAAACAAATTTTGTCAATGTCGGTGAGCGGACCAACGTAACCGGATCTAAAAAATTTGCGCGGCTCATTAAGGAAAATAAATATGAAGAGGCATTGAGTGTGGCGCGGCAGCAAGTAGAAAACGGGGCACAGATCATTGATGTGAATATGGATGACGCCTTGCTGGATGGTGTGGATGCGATGCACACTTTTTTGAATCTGCTGCAAAGTGAACCCGATATTGCGAAGATTCCTGTGATGATCGACTC
>JBKCGY010000272.1:0-3941 GCA_046303015.1 Bacteroidota bacterium
CCAAAAATTCTTAGCGGGGGCTTACCTTTGCGCCGCTATGTCGAATACAGTACTGCATAACGAATCTATCCCCACCAACAGAAAGAAAATAATTGTTTTAGGAAGCGGTCCTAACCGTATCGGTCAAGGCATTGAATTTGACTATTGCTGCGTGCACGGATTACTGGCCATTAAAGAAGCCGGTTATGAGGCGATTATGATCAATTGCAACCCCGAAACCGTAAGTACCGATTTTGATATGGCAGATAAGTTATATTTCGAGCCGGTCAATTGGGAGCATCTCTGGGAAATCATTGAACTGGAGCAACCCTATGGTGTAATTGTCCAGTTAGGTGGTCAAACGGCTCTGAAACTGGCAAAGCGCCTTCACGAAAAAGGGATCCGTATTATCGGTACTTCTTTCGATAGCATGGATATTGCGGAAGACCGCGGACGCTTCAGTGATTTATTAAAAGAATTAGATATTCCTTATCCCCAATATGGCACTGCTTATACAACAGATGATGCGATGGAAGTTGCCAAGCAGGTTGGTTATCCGGTGCTGGTGCGTCCGAGTTATGTATTGGGTGGACAAAGAATGCGGATTGTGATTAATGATGATGAACTGGAAAAAGCAGTATTAAGCCTGATTAAACATTTACCTGGTAATAAAATATTAATCGATCATTTTCTCGATCGTTGTCAGGAAGCTGAGATAGATGCGATTTATGATGGCGAGAATTTTCATGTGATGGGCGTAATGGAGCATATTGAACCTGCGGGTATTCACAGTGGGGATAGCCATGCTGTATTACCTGAATTCAATCTCACGCCGCTTGTAGTAGCAACCATGGAAGAATATGCCAAAAGGATTGCGCAGCGCTTAGACATCAGAGGGCTTATCAATATTCAGTTTGCTATTAAAGATGGTAAAGTATTTGTAATTGAAGCAAACCCTCGTGCCTCACGCACTACTCCTTTTATCGCCAAAGCCTATCAGATTCCTTATCTGAATATTGCAACAAGAGTGATGATGGGCGTAAATAAGCTTACTGACTTCAAATATGAAAAAAAGCTGACAGGCTATGCTATTAAAGAGCCTGTATTTAGTTTCAATAAGTTCCCCAATGTAAATAAAGAGTTAGGTCCCGAAATGAAGAGCACGGGTGAAGCCATCCGCTTCATCAAAGACCTCCGCGATCCCTGGTTCCGTCAGTTGTATAAGGACAGGAGTATGTATTTGAGCAAATAAATTTTTTATAGTCAGAATCTATAGTTGGACAAAACCTATCTTCGATTCTTTAGTATGTCTTTTCTTTTTCTTCATTGTGAAAATATTTTTACTATTTTCCAGAGAATCTGTCACCTTTCCTTATTTGCTTACACATACATTATAATAGGATGATCAAAATCTCTGAATGAAAGGGAAAAAGGAATTATTTATGGCACTGTATGAACCTGTTCATGATGCTTTTGAACGGTTTTGTAAAGCAAAAGCATACGGATCTATGCCCTTTCGTGATTTAATGCAGGAGACATTGCTGATTGCTTATTCAAAGATGGACGAGATCAAAGAAAAAGACAAGATATTATATTTTTTATTTGGCATTGCAACACGCTTGCTGGCAAATCATCGAAGAAAAGTATTACCCGAATATCAATATGAAATTCCGGAATACATACATTTTCATAGTCCGGAAGCAGACCGAAAAGCTGAAATTGATCATCTGTATAAAGCATTGTCGCTGCTGCCCTTAGAGCAAAGAGATGCCTTGATATATTTTGAAATAGTCGGTTTTTCAGTCAAAGAAATTGCCGCTTTTCAAAATAAATCTGAAATGGCTGTAAGGCAGCAGCTTTCTAGGGGTCGACAAAAACTACTTGTATTGCTTTCAGAAAAACAGGAAACTAAAAATTCAGAATCATGACAGCGGAATCGTTACATAAAATATTTGCCGATATAAAAACGGCTCCTTCTGAAACTTCGGTGGCCGAAGTGTCTCAATGGATTGACGCTTCTATACCCATATCAGATGCATCAGGTATAACCCAATTTTTTCTACAAAATAAATTAATCATTATGATGTCTTTAATTACTACTGTTATTATTGGTGCTATCATTTTTACATCGCAAGACTCCGAAAAAATTCAGCAGATAAAAAATAATTCTGCTCATAATCACATAGAACAAACAACAACGAGCGATACAATCGAAAAGCCCTCCACTCAAACAAAGACGATAAAACCGTACTTGACCGTAGGTCTGTCCGACACTACGCCTCCATCTGTTACTACATTACATAACACAGAAGATATTTTGCTTGAAAAAGCATCCATTCGAGACACCAATCAACCTTCCGTTGTCAATAATAGCAATATTCAGCTGTTGCCTTTAGAAAATCATAGTGCGGATGGTTCAGGATCCTGGAAATCAGCGAATGACAGTTTGCGCGTAGATACTATTTTCAATGGTATTAAGGCGCTGGTATTTACCGGTCATGTTAATGACAAGATATCTGTAGTAGGAAGCAGCCGGACAAATGTTCGCATGAATTTTGAATATAAGTATAAAGCAAAAGGATTGTACGTCAGAAAAGATCGTGGGTGTGAAATCATCTATGATAAAAAAGACTCGGTATTAACGGTCCGTCTTGAAAGAAAAAATTCAGTAAATATTGGCGTGAGTTATGTAAAAGAGCGTAATGATATATCATTTGAAGTACCTGAAAATGTTGAAGTAAAAATTAAATCAAGTTATGGAGACATTCAAATAATGGGGTTAAAGGAGAATAATGTTCAACTGCAAACATCGTATGGCGATATTAAAGCAGATTTGATAAGCGGGGATATAGATATTGCTACCGGATATGGCGATATTTCATTGAATAATGTACAAGGTAAAATAGACGCGAACACAAGCTATGGTGATATTATCGGTAAAGACATCAGTTTATCGGATAGCATGAATTTAAGATCAGGTTATGGCGATATTAATTGCCAGATCCTTATTCCTGTTTCCGCCTGCAAATTAGACTTGAAAACAGGGTTCGGAAAAATTAAAATAAAAAGAAATGATCTTGAGATAGAGTCCGGAAGTAAGTTGATATTTGGAACAGGCAATTTTATAATATCTGCTAAATCCGGTTATGGTGATATTATCATAAAATAGCATTGAGATTATAGCTATTTTACACTATACCGTACGCCCACAAATGCTCTCAATCCCTGATTTGGTCCGTATATATATGTCGGATCGAATGTAAGCCCATAGGGATTATCCGGTGTAGCCATCGCATTGCCTTCGGCATCAAACGCAACATTTTTGTCGAATGGATCATTCGCTCTGGCGATAAGAAACGGATTACCGATATTCGGAGTCCAGTTCAATAAATTCTTAATACCTCCATACAGTTCAAATCCTTTTTTGAATTTTTTAGTGATTTGAATATTCTGAATGCTCCATACAGGCGAATATTCCCTTCTTGGATCCAAGGGACTCAGCAAAGGCAGGCGCATCGGACCATATACATTGCCGGTATAATCTATCACGATTCTGCTTGAGCGCATGGTGTAACTGATATTCCATACGCCCGAAAAATTTTCCGCAAAAAGCTGGCGTGTTTTTACATTATTCTCCACATTATAAACATCCATGTACGTTACACCAGCCATAATCTTCATGCCCATATCAAAGGTCATGTCGAGATTTATTGAAGTCCCTCTTGTTACACCATATCCGTCCAGATTGGCATAAATGATCTTGTTGGGATCAGTATCATAATCCGGAATGATTTTATTATCAAAATAAGTATAGAAGGCCGCCACATCTAGGTTGATAAAGGTTCCGTTGCCGGCATAAAACTTTTTGGTAAAGGTGATATTCACGTTCCAGGATGTCTCCGGCCTCAATGCTTCCTCAAACACTACTTTTCGTGCACCGGTCAGCGAGGCATGATCTTCGG
>JBKCGY010000273.1:0-2659 GCA_046303015.1 Bacteroidota bacterium
GCGGATGATTCCGAGCCTGTTACCAATTGGATTTGCTTTTTGACCCATAGTAGGTTTGAATTATTTGATCAATTAATTTTTTGTATCAACAATGATAGTTACATGATTACTACGCTTACGTACGCGATAGGCACGTCCTTGAGGAGCGGGGCGTAAACGCTTGATAGAACGGGCGCCATCCACAAAGATCGTTTTCACAATCAATGATGCATCAGCTGCACTCTGTCCATTATTCTTTTGCTCCCAGTTATTGATCGCGCTTTTTAGCAATTTGCCAAGTGGTAATGCCGAATGCTGAGGGTGAAACTCCAGAATCGCCAGAGCCTTCTCTACATCAATACCACGGATCTCATCAGCCAGCAAACGCATGCGCCTGGGTGAAGTGGGATAGTTTCTAAGTTTTGCTACTGCTTCCATCTTAATTATTTTATGCAATCTTCTTGCTTGAATGTCCTTTAAAGTTTCTTGTTGGTGCAAACTCACCTAATTTATGTCCAACCATAAATTCAGTTACATAAACAGGGATGAATTTATTTCCGTTATGCACGGCAAAAGTGTGACCTACGAAATCAGGTGTGATCGTGGAACGACGACTCCACGTTTTGATCACTCCTTTTTTTGCTTTACCCTCATTAACGGCAAGCACTTTATTTTCGAGGTGACTTGCGACGTAGGGGCCTTTTTTAATTGAACGAGCCATGTGTATGATTCAGTTTGTTAATTTGAAAATTTATTTAGCCAGTTTGCTTCCGTCTTTACGCTGAATAATTAATTTATTGGAAGACTTAGTTCTTGAACGTGTCTTCTCTCCTTTCGCGTATTTACCGCTGCGGCTACGAGGATGTCCTCCACTGGAACGTCCTTCACCACCACCCATCGGGTGATCAACCGGGTTCATCGCTACCCCTCTGTTGCGAGGACGGATACCCTTCCATCTGTTCACACCCGCCTTACCGGCCTGTTCCAGATTATGATCACTATTGGAAACCACACCTACGGTTGCATAACAGTTGATCAATACTTTTCTCAACTCACCACTGGGCATTTTCAATACCGCATATTTTTCTTCCTTGTTGGTCAATTGTGCACTAGTTCCGGCACTGCGTACCAGTTTACCACCTTGTCCGGGTTGCATTTCAATATTATGCACCATAGTACCCAAAGGCATGTTCTTCATTTGCAGCGCATTACCTAATTCGGGAGCCACTGCATCGCCTGCTACTACTGTAGCACCAACCTGAAGTCCGTTAGGCGCCAGGATATAACGCTTCTCTCCATCGGCATAGTTTAACAATGCGATGAATGCAGTACGATTTGGATCATATTCAATAGAAGCTACTTTAGCAGGAACATCTTTTTTACTGCGTTTGAAATCTATTTTACGGTAATGCTTCTTGTTGCCACCACCGATATAACGCATAGAGCGACGACCCTGAGCGTTACGTCCACCTGTTGATTTAGCAGCCTCAAGTAATGATTTCTCAGGTTCATTCGTAGTGATTTCAGCATACGAATTCCCGATTCTCCATCTGGTTCCGGCTGTTACCGGTTTGTACTTTTTTAATGCCATTGTAAAAATATTTATGTCAACACTTTGCGGCGTTTGACTCGCCATTCAAATTTTATTAATTATACCGTTCCGTAAAAATCAATGCTTTCTCCATCAGCCACCGTTACATACGCTTTTTTGTAAGCGGGTCTGCTACCTTGAATATAGCCTGACTTTGTCATTCTATTTTTGCTTTTGCGGGGTGCTACCATCGTATGCACATCTTCTACTTTTACATTGTAGAATTCTTCTACCGCTTTTTTGATCTCTAACTTATTTGCCTTTCTTCCTACACGAAAAGCATACGTATTTTTCTTTTCAGAAAGTTTGTTGCTTTTTTCGGAAACGATCGGCTTGATTAATATTTCATTTTGTCTCATCTCGACAATTTTTTCAGTTTATAATTATGCGGCAACGCCTTCTTCGGTAAATAATTTGGCAGCGCTTTCTGTCAGCACCAATACATCATTATTTACCAGATCGTATGTATTCATATCAGACAACAAAGTACCTGTTACGGCAGGCAAATTGCGCAGACTTAAATACAAATTATCATTATACTCAGGAATCACAAATAAGGATTTCTTAGCGCTGATTTGAAGACTACTCAATACACTCGCCACTTCTTTTGTCTTAGGAGTTGCTAGTTCAAAATCTTCTACGATCAGGATCGCATTTTCTTTGGCTTTATATGCCAGCGCACTCATCTTGGCGAGATCTTTCACCTTACGGTTTAATTTGATATCGTAACGATGAGGCTTAGGTCCGAATATCGTACCCCCCCCTTTATACAATGGGTTACGGATATTCCCCTTACGAGAACCACCGGTACCCTTCTGACGATGTAATTTGCGGCTGGCACCTTTTACTTCAGCACGGGTCTTCACTTTATGCGTACCCTGACGCTGTGCGGCCAAATATTGTTTCACGGCCAGATAGATCACATGATTATTGGGTTCGATACCAAAAATCTCCTCCGGTAATTCTACCTTACGACCTGTCGGCTGTCCTGATTTATTTAAAACTTCTACTTGCATGTCTGATAAATTGAATATTATTTCTGGATATAAACGATAGATCCGTTAAAGCCCGGAACAGAACCGCTGACCA
>JBKCGY010000274.1:0-8790 GCA_046303015.1 Bacteroidota bacterium
ATAGTCAACGCCGGATCATTATAAGTAACCTTGGTGACACTTTTAAAACGTACGGTGGCCTCTGCTCCAAATCCTTTCGCAATATTCTCTGCCGTCCTTTGAATTTTTTGATATACATCCTGATGTATGGTTTCATTGAGCGTGCGTATGGTACCGCTGAACTTTACTTCTTCTGGTATGATATTTTCTCTTACCCCTCCGTTTATTTTTCCTACTGTTATCACAACCGGTGCTTCCGTGAGGTCTTCAGAGCGACTTACTATCGTTTGAATACCATTGATGATCTGCGCCGAAACCATAATAGGATCCACCCCATTCCATGGAGCTGCACCATGTGCCCCTTTCCCTTTTACAGTAACATAAAACCAATCCACACTGGCCATAAATGGACCGCTTTTATATTCAAGCTTTCCGATATCCAGTCCGGAGTTAATATGCAATCCAAATACAGCATCTACTTTTGGAGTCTCCATCACTCCTTCTTTTACCATTAAGGCAGCCCCTCCCTCTTCTTCGCCTGGCGCACCCTCCTCTGCCGGTTGAAAAATAAATTTTACAGTGCCGGGTAATTCATTGCGCATGCCCGCCAAAACCTCTGCGGTACCCATCAATACGGCCACATGTGAATCGTGTCCGCAGGCATGCATGACGGATACGGAATCACCCATATATTCCGTTCTTACTTTTGATTTAAAAGGGATATCCGTTCTTTCTTCTATAGGTAATGCATCCATATCTGCGCGTAGTGCTATAACTGGTCCGGGTTTGCTGCCTTTCAATATACCTACCACTCCTGTTTTTGCTACGCCGGTTTTTACTTCCAGCCCAAGTTTTTGCAAATGAGCGGCGATGTATGCCATCGTCTTAAATTCGCGATTTCCCAATTCAGGATTTTGATGGATATGCCTTCTCCATTCAATAACCTTTGGTAAGATCTTTTCAGCTGCCTGATTGATTTTCGTTTCGATCGATTGGGCAGAGGAGATAAAAGAGAAAATCGTTAAGAAAAATGTTATCGTCGTTCTCATTGTTATCATTGTTGATAGTAGTTATGATGAATGAATATAATAGAAAACAGACAACTATAACAACCGTCCCGCTTCAAGCGGGACGGACAACTGTCTTTCTACTTACTGATACTCCCCAAACACACTTCTTAATACATCAGCGATTTCTCCTAAGGTACATTTTTCTTCTACGGCTTCAATCACAGCCGGCATAAGATTTTCCCCACTGATGGATCTTCGTTTAATCTCTTCCAAAGCCAGTTTAACTTTTTCGTGATTACGTTGATGTTTGAGTGCTTGTATTTTTTGAATCTGTAATTGTCGGATACTGTCATCAATTTTAAATGCAGCAGGAGGGTTTTCTTCTTTGATCTGAAATGTATTGACTCCTACGATCCATTTACTGCCGTTTTCTATGCCCCGCTGGTATTCATAAGCACTTCTGGCAATTTCATCCTGAATGAATCCTTGCTCAATAGCCGACACACTGCCGCCCATCAGATCAATTTTTTCTATCAGTTCATTCGCTCTTTTTTCAATTTCATCGGTCAGGCTTTCTACATAATAACTTCCGGCTAACGGATCAACCGTATCGGGTACCCCACTTTCATAGGCAACGATCTGTTGTGTACGCAATGCTATGCGGGCCGCTTCTTCGGTAGGCAGACTCAATGCTTCATCATATCCGTTTGTATGAAGTGATTGCGTGCCGCCCATTACGGCGGCAAGAGTTTGTATCGTAACCCTTGAAATATTATTTAAAGGTTGCTGCGCGGTAAGCGTGCTGCCGCCGGTTTGTGTATGAAAACGCAACATCATCGCTTTGGGGTCCGTGGCACCCAGCTCTTTCATAATCTTAGCCCACATTCTGCGTGCGGCTCTGAATTTTGCCGCTTCCTCAAATAAATTATTATGCGCATTAAAGAAGAAGGAGAGTCGTTTTCCAAAAACATTAATATCCATTCCTTTTTCCAATGCAGCTTTCACGTATGCCTTACCGTTAGATAGGGTAAAGGCTACTTCCTGTACTGCTGTACTTCCTGCTTCTCTGATGTGATAACCTGAAATAGAGATGGTATTCCATTTAGGCAATTCCTTACTGCACCATTCAAAAATATCGGTGATGATGCGCATACTCGGACGGGGAGGATAGATATACGTTCCTCTGGCAGCATATTCTTTTAATATATCATTTTGAATCGTGCCGGATATTTTATTGAGATCCGCTCCCTGTTTTTTTGCCAGTGCTACATAAAAGGCCAGTAAAATAAATCCTGTCGCGTTGATGGTCATCGAGGTAGAAACATCTTCCAGTTTGATCCCTTTGAATAATGTTTCCATATCATCAAGGCTATTGATCGATACACCTACTTTGCCTACTTCTCCTTCACTCAAAGGGTGGTCGCTGTCATATCCAATCTGTGTGGGCAGATCAAAAGCCACACTAAGTCCCATCACGCCCTGGTTCAATAAATAATGATATCGCTTATTGCTTTCCTCTGCAGTGGAAAATCCTGCATACTGACGCATGGTCCAGAGTTTACCACGATACATATCGGATTGTACACCCCTGGTAAAAGGAAAACTACCTGGCCATTCATTCGCTGTTGTGTTAGTATCTGCAGCTGTATACAATTTTTTTACCTGTATACCGGAATCGGTTTCAATTTTTTTCTCTTCCATAATTTTCTATATAGCAATCTTTGATCAAAACATCAATTGACGGGCTTCACTGCGCAGCAGGTTTGCTACGATAGGTTGCAGAGATGCATTCTCATCATGCGATAATAACTCCATGATTTTTGCAGCCATATCTTGACCACTGTTATTTTCGCCAAGGATATTGCCAATCTGATGAATAATGAAAATCTGTTGTTCTTTCAGTTTACTTAATCCATCCCAGGCAGTAGGGGATACATATAACTGCTGACTGAGATTGTATTCATATTCCTGCTTTATTAATTGCGTGAGTTCATTTTTAAGTTTGGCAGCGGACACTGATTTGTAATTACTTCTGTCCAGCAGCGAAGAGAAGGCCATCCTTTCACATAAAATGATGCATCTTTCGTAAGCCTGTAATTGTAGACGACGGATCTCAGGATTCGTGCTGCCAAAAGGTTTGGGTTGCTTGGCGATGGTTGTTGCCTCTGCCTGTGCCGCTTTTTGTTCTGCTTCCAGTTCTTTTTTCCCCTGTACTTTCATATACCAGCCCAGTAGGAATGCAAATACCAAAGTGCCTAAACCCAGATATATCAGCGTTGTTGTCTCCATAAAATAACTTCCTGCAAAAATAGGTGATTGCGTTGGCAGGAGGGGGATAGTTTATTCAAATTTCATAATTTTGCCATATGGAAACGATACATTCAATCCCTGTGCAATTAACTACAACAGCCATTGCTGAAATCAAAAAATTACATGCGGCTCAAACGGACAGTAAGGTATTGCGTTTTGGTGTGAAGGGCGGAGGTTGTTCGGGGCTATCTTATATTCTGGAGTTTGATAATGCCAATGACAACGATCAGCATTTTGAGATTGAAGGGATTCCCTGTGTGATGGAACCTTCACATGGCATCTATCTCCAGGGAATGGACGTGCACTGGGATAATGGGTTGAATAATCGTGGGTTCGTTTTCACAAATCCTAATGCTTCTAAAACCTGCGGCTGCGGAACGAGTTTTGCCGTTTGATTTTAACTCAAAAGTCAAAGGTCAAAACCATTACTGTCCGGGGAAAATTTTATTTTTCTATTTTTAATTTGTTCATTCCTGAGAACGATGTTCAATTTTAGCGATTTTCATTTCTACAAGCCCCCTTTTGAAAAAGTATAAGGCGGCTGTCCGGTTAATTTTCCCTACAAAGGGCTGAAATGTGAAAAATAACCACTTATTTAAACTATTAATTTAACACAGAAGCACAGAGTCACAGAGGCACGGAGTATTCAATTTAAAACGTGAAGTGTGGCGCTGGCAAGGCAGAACGTGCGGAGCGATCGGGTCTGTCTAGATTTTTCTTTGGTTACTTTCTTTGTAGCAATGACAAAGAAAGTAACAATAAAAAAAGAATTTGCAGTTCTTCCTCCCCCTGCGCCCTCCCGAAATGATTCGGGACATGCTCTCCCATAAGGGGATACACACTTAATCAGTTAACACTCTAGGTGATTTTTAAAAAATTAACCGGACAGCAATGGGTCAAAACTAAAAACTTAAACTTTAAACTTTTCGGTTTTGACTTTTCACTTTTAACCTTTTTTTTACTCATTCATCATCGCGCTAATCACTCGAATAATATCCTCCGCATTGGGTTTGCTGAAATAGTCCCCATCACTGCCATAGGCCGGACGATGATCGGTGCCTGTTAAAGTGCGGGGTGCTACATCCAGATAGCGATACCCTCCTTGTTCTTCCATAACTTTATTGAACATAAAGGCTGCTGCTCCGCCCGGTACATCTTCATCAATGAAAATGATCCGGTTTGTTTTTTTCAATGAACCAAGGATGATATGATTACGATCAAATGGAAGTAAGGTTTGTACATCGATCACTTCACAACTGATCCCTAATAAGGCCAGATGATTGGCGGCATCTTCAATGATACGCAACATCGATCCATAGGATACAATGGTTATATCCTCGCCCTGTCTTACAATCTCGGGTACACCTAAGGGAACGGTGAACTCACTGAGATTGGTAGGTAGATTTTCTTTTAAACGATAGCCGTTTAAACATTCTATCACTAATCCGGGCTCATTGCTTTGCAATAATGTATTATACATACCTGCTGCCTGCACCATGTTACGAGGCACACAAATATGAATTCCTCTCAAACTGTTAATGATCATACCTAACGGTGATCCGCTGTGCCAGATCCCTTCCAGGCGATGTCCGCGTGTGCGAATAATCAAAGGAGCGGCTTGTCTTCCACCCGAGCGATAGTGCAGGGTTGCGAGATCGTCTGATAAGGTTTGTAATCCGTATAATAAATAATCAAGATACTGAATCTCTGCAATCGGTCTCAATCCTCTTAAGGCCAGGCCGATTCCCTGCCCCATGATGGTTAATTCACGAATGCCGGTATCAAAAATTCTTCTAGCACCGTGCTTGGCCTGTAATCCGGCAAAGCCTTGATTCACATCACCGATAAAGCCCAGATCTTCACCGAAAGCAAGCACATCATTACGGCGGGTAAATAGCTGATCAAAGTATTTGTTGAGAATCTCATATCCGTTCATTGCCTGAGGAGTTTCCTCATAGCTGGCTTTGATCTCTGCTACCGATAACGCACTGCCTGAAAAATGTTCTACCTGCTGATGGGCATGAAATACGAAATTGTTTTCACGGGTTAACACATCATAATATCTAATGGCTTCATCCTTGGCATGATTATTTTGTGTCAGGGTAATGCCTTTATAAAGCGTACGCATTACATCCCGTCGACTGGGTTCTCTATTCGTTCTCAATTCATAAATCAAATGCTGGAATGTTTCTTCCAGACCGGGTAACGGTTGGGTTTGACCTAAAAGATTCAGTACCTGATTGACCTGAATAAGAATGGGATTCAGAAAGTTTTCCCAGGCCTGTTGTTTTTCTTTTCTTACCTGCTCTTTAGCTTCTGTTTCAATTTGATTCAATTCTTCTTCATTGGCCAGCGTATTTTCGATCAGCCACTCTTTCATTTTACGGAGACAATCCCATTCTCTTTCCCATTGTAAGCGATCGGGTGTTTTATAACGCTCATGACTACCCGAAGTGGAATGTCCCTGCGGCTGGGTTACTTCTTCCACATGGAAGAGGGCAGGCGTATGGGTGGTTCTGATCTTTTCAATCGCGGTTTCCAGTAATTCACACATGCCGGCATAGTCCCATGCTTTTAAGCGATAGATATCCAGTCCGGTTGTATTTTCTTTTTTCTGAAATCCTTTCAGTGCTTCAGAAATCGATTCTTTGGTGGTTTGATATTTTTTGGGAACGGAAATGCCATAGCCATCATCCCATACAAATATGGCCATAGGAATTTGTTGCACTGCAGCGGCGTTCACAGATTCCCAGAAGGGACCTTCACTGGTAGATGCATCTCCAATAGTAACAAAGCAGATCTCACTTCCGTTATTCGTAAGATGTTGAAATGATTCAGGATTATCTAATGCTCTGAATACGGTAGAAGCCAGCGCAAGTCCTACCGCTTTGGGCATTTGTCCGGCAGTGGGTGCCAGACTGGCTGCCAGATTTTTTCTATTGATGAGGTCGATGGTCTTCCCGCTTTCATCTACAAATTGGGTAGCGAAATGCGAGTTCATTTGTCTGCCTGCACTATGGGGTTCGTTTTTGGGATCGGGGTCTGCGTACAGCTGCGCAAAAAATTCTTGTACACTCACTGCACCAGTTGCAAATGCAAAAGTTTGGTCGCGATAATAACCGGAGTAAAAATCACCCGGCCTAAAGAATTTAGCCATGGCCAGCTGAGGTACTTCTTTTCCATCTCCGAATATCCCAAATTTGGCCTTTCCGGTAAGTACTTCTTTTCTGCCGAGCAGACTGGCTTCGCGGCTGATACAAGCCATACGATAATCTCTAAGTACTTCCAGACGGAAATTTTCAAATGATAACTGTGCGTTTTGAAGGGTTTCTTGTACAAGCGGTTCCATGCGACAAAAATAGGGTTTTTCATAAGCTTATGCTAACCTTTGGTAGTTTTTGCGTAAAATATTGTGAATCAAATATCTCCAATTGTTTTTTCGTAACAGATTGTTAATTGATTTCCTGTTTAATCAATTCATTTGGCAGATTTTTTAGTTTTCATTTTTAAAGACTTAACTTCGAAACGAAATTTATAATGAATATTTATAAAAATTTCAACGATTGTATGATGAAGTACCTCTATCTGACATTACTGGTTTTTATGGCAGTTCCTGGTTTGTATGCTCAAAAAAAGAATAAAAAGAAAGAAGAGCCTGCGCCGACAACTGTGGTTTCTGCAGAGGCCATTCGCTTCCATGAGATGAGCTATGATTTCGGGAAGATTCCTCAAGGCAGACCCGTGCATCATCTATTTACTATTGAGAATTTGGCTGCTGATACTTTGAAAGTAGAGAATGTACAAACTTCATGTGGCTGCACAACTCCAGAGTATAGTAAAGATCCCGTGTTAAAAGGCGGGAAGATTGATCTTAAAGTAGGATATAATGCGGCTGCAGAGGGATATTTTGAAAAATCGATTACCGTAACTTATAATGGAGGCCAGGTAAAGCAATTATTGATCAGAGGCAATGTTTGGAAAACTCCTGAGTTTTCAGTACCAACTAACCAAGGATTAAAAGTTTTTAATTAATAATACATTTTTACACATTTAAAACAGATATCAATGAAACATGTATGCATTCTTTTTGTAGCGATTTTTGTGGGTAATGTTCTTTTTGCACAATCTAAAAAAGCGGATGATCTGGTTAAATTTTCCAGTGAAACGGTTGATCTCGGTAATGTAAAAAAAGGTAATCCCGTAACAGCCACTTTTACATTAACTAATATTAGCAAAGAAGATCTGATCATTGAAAATGTAACCCCCGGCTGCGGATGTACTAAATCTGATTACACAAAAGAACCCATCAAACCGGGCAAAACAGGAACCATTACGGCTACGTATAACGCGGCTAACGCCGGTAACTTCAATAAAAGTGTATACGTGAAGTTTATGGGTGTAGATGAGCAAAAGTCTATTTCCATTGTAGGTATGGTAAAAGAGTAAGCGTTTACATTATTATCAAAATAAAAAGGTCGGTTCTGCCGGCCTTTTTTATTGTAGTACTGCGGATATCAATAAAAAAGCCAAAACAATTGTTTTGGCTTTTTTATTTGTGGTGATCCCGCTGGGACTCGAACCCAGGGCCCATACATTAAAAGTGTATTGCTCTACCAACTGAGCTACGGAATCTCTCACCCTGGATCAATATTGATTGACAATAATTGATTTTGGGAGTGCAAAAATAGGGCAAATTCATATCTAACCCAATTTTTCTGAAAATCTTTATCCACGATTTTTTGGGAAACACTACCGAATTCAGATTGTTGCATCCTTTCTAGCTAATTTTACACTTTAACCAAAACAACCATGAGTCAATTTTTGCATAAAGTGGCAATTGTTACGGGAGGTAGTGATGGAATCGGCAAAGCGCTGGTAGAAATATTACTGAACGAAGGGGCTTTTGTGGTCACCTGCGGTCGTAATATTGAAAAGTTTGATTTTCTTCATAAGCATTATGAGGAGCATACCTACCATATTGAAAAGGTTGATGTTAGTATAGAGTCAGACTGTAAACGACTCATAGAGGCGGCAATCAGTAAATTTCAGAAGATCGATATTCTGATTAATAATGCAGGTATCTCTATGAGGGCTGAAGTGCTGGATACTCAAACGGAGACTTTGAAAAAAGTAATGAACATCAATTTTTGGGGTGCTGTTTACTGTTCAAAATATGCGTTGCCTCATTTACTTAAAACTAAAGGCATTATTGCAGGTATTTCTTCCATTGCAGGTTATCGGGGGCTACCGGGAAGGAGTGGTTATTCGGCTTCTAAATTTGCCTTACAGGGTTGGCTTGAATCACTTCGCACGGAATTATTGCATACCGGTGTACACGTTATGTGGGTTAGCCCGGGTTTTACAGCCTCATCTATCCGACAACATGCATTGAATGCAGATACCCAACCACAGGGAGAAACACCCTTAGATGAGTCTTCTTTGATGACGGCCCCTCAATGCGCAGGATATATATTACAAGCTGTAGAACAAA
>JBKCGY010000275.1:0-2217 GCA_046303015.1 Bacteroidota bacterium
GTCAAATAACCCGCATCCGCTGTCTTAAGGGCTGTATCAGCCAGACCTTTACGCGCACCGTGTGTAGAAATGAAGTAATCCAATACGCTCAATCCGTCCTTGAAATTACTCAATACCGGATTTTCAATGATCTCACTTCCCGTAGATCCTGATTTTCTGGGCTTCGCCATCAATCCTCTGATACCGGCCAGCTGTTTTACCTGCTGCTTACTACCTCTCGCACCGGAATCCAACATCATGTATACAGAGTTGAACCATTGCTTATCAGTAGCCATCTCACGGATCAATGTTTCAGTTACACGGGTATCTACACGACTCCAGATATCAATGATCTGGTTATATCTTTCATTATTCGTGATCAATCCCATGTTGTAGTTTTCCCACACTTCATCAACTTCTCCCTGAGCAGCATCTACCAATTCTTGTTTGATCTCAGGAATGATTAGATCATTGATGTTGAATGATAATCCACCACGGAAGGCCATACGGAATCCGAGTTGTTTGATATCATCCAGGAATTTCGCTGTTTTGGGAACATCTGTGATGTCGATGATCTCACCAATGATCTCACGAAGATTTTTCTTAGTAAGCAATGCATTCACAAAACCTACTTCCTTCGGCACAAACTGATTAAAGATTACACGACCTACTGTGGTTTCAGTTAGTTTATTTACCAAAACACCATTCTCGCGAACATTCAATTTAACTTTAATGAATGCATGCAGATCCACACGACCCTCATTGTATGCAATAATCACTTCATCGGGTGAATAAAAGGCCTTACCCTCTCCTTTCACCACTTCAGAACCCATTGTCTTCTTGCCTTTAGAAATATAGTACAGACCGAGTACCATGTCCTGAGAAGGAAGAGTGATCGGCGTACCGTTTTGAGGGTTCAGAATGTTGTGTGATGCTAACATCAATAACTGCGCCTCCAAAATAGCTGCATTGCTCAACGGCACATGCACCGCCATCTGGTCACCGTCAAAGTCGGCGTTGAACGCTGATGTTACCAGTGGGTGAAGCTGAATCGCTTTACCCTCGATCAACTTCGGCTGGAATGCCTGGATAGAAAGACGGTGAAGCGTTGGAGCACGGTTTAACATAACCGGATGACCCTTTAAAATATTTTCAAGAATATCCCAGATAACGGCTTCTTTTTTATCTACCAGCTTTCTGGCACTCTTCACTGTTTTTACAATTCCTCTTTCAATAAGTTTGCGGATAATAAATGGCTTAAATAATTCAGCAGCCATATCTTTCGGTAATCCGCACTCATGGATTTTCATTTCAGGACCTACCACGATAACCGAACGACCAGAATAGTCCACACGCTTACCTAACAGGTTCTGACGGAAACGACCTTGTTTACCTTTCAGTACATCACTCAATGATTTCAACGCACGTCCACCTTCTGCTTTAACAGCATTGGATTTACGTGAATTATCAAACAAGCTGTCGATCGCTTCCTGAAGCATCCTTTTTTCATTACGAAGGATCACCTCAGGGGCTTTGATCTCTAACAATCGCTTCAAACGATTATTGCGGATGATCACGCGACGATACAAATCATTTAAATCAGAAGATGCAAAACGACCACCATCCAAAGGAACCAGTGGACGAAGTTCCGGTGGAATCACAGGAATATACTGCATTACCATCCACTCAGGACGATTGGTAGTTTCTAAATTGGCATCACGGAAAGACTCAACCACACTCAAGCGCTTTAAAGCATCTGCTTTTCTTTGCTGTGAAGTTTCAGTAGCGGCTGCATTTCTCAGATCGTAACTTAATTGATCCAGATCGATGCGTGCGAGCAGATCATGTACGGCTTCTGCACCCATTTTAGCAACAAACTTTTGTGGATCTTCATCAGGCAGATATTGATTTTCTTTAGGAAGTGCATCTAAAATATCTAGATACTCTTCTTCTGTAAGCAGATCGCCTGTTTTCAGATTTTCCTTAATCCCTCCTTGTATCACTACATAGCGCTCATAATAGACAATGGTCTCCAGTTTTTTGGAACTCATCCCTAAAAGATATCCGATCTTATTGGGCAAAGATTTGAAATACCAGATATGCACTACGGGAACCACCAGCTTGATATGTCCCATGCGCTCGCGACGAACTTTCTTCTCTGTTACTTCCACACCGCAGCGATCACAGACGATACCCTTATAGCGAATTCTTTTATACTTTCCGCAGGCACATTCATAA
>JBKCGY010000276.1:0-7724 GCA_046303015.1 Bacteroidota bacterium
AATTATTTAAAAGTATCATACAATTACAATGGAAAGTAACACTTCATTACAACAACAACTTTTGGAAGCAGGTGTACATTTTGGTCACCTGAAGAAGAAGTGGAATCCGAAAATGCTCCCTTACATTTTCGCTGAGAAAAAGGGGATCCATATCATCGACCTGAATAAAACCGTTGAGGGTTTACAGGAAACGGCTGCCATCATGAAGCAAATGGCGAAGGCCGGTAAAAAAATCCTTTTTGTTGCCACTAAGAAGCAGGCTAAAGAAATTGTGACTGAATGCGCACAAAGAGTTAATATGCCTTACGTTACAGATCGTTGGCTGGGTGGTATGCTGACCAACTTTAACACGGTTCGTAAGAGTGTAAAGAAAATGCAAAGCATTGAAAAAATGTTGAATGACGGTACGTTCGACAGTATCACGAAGAAAGAGCGTTTACAATTATCGCGTGACCGAGATAAAATGGAAAAGGTATTGGGTGGTATTGCCAATATGAGCCGTATTCCTGCTGCTTTATTTCTGGTAGATATCGGTCATGAGCATATTGCTCTGGCAGAAGCCCGTCGTTTGGGTGTGACTACTTTTGGAGTGGTAGATACCAACTGTGATCCCAATAAAGTTGACTACTTTATTCCAGCTAATGACGATGCTACTAAATCCATTGCTATTGTTACCCAATATATCACGGCTGCCATTGCGGAAGGATTGGCTGAGCGTCAGGCAGAAAAGTCTGAAGAAGATGAGGGCGGAGAAGAAGTAGTGGAAAGAGGGCCTCGTTTTGATGAAACGGTGGAAGAAGGTGCAGAAAAAGGCGGTCGTCGTGGTGGCGGACGCGGTCCGGCCGGTGGAGGAGGTGCTCCTAAGAGAAGAGTACCCGGAACACAGCCTCGTCGCGGTGCAGCTAGATAAGAATACTAATATTTTTTGTGTGTTTCATACACGCGCTCATTAATAAATTGATGATTTATGTCTACAGTTACTATATCCGCTCAGGATATTAATAAACTCCGCCAAGCTACAGGCGCGGGTATGATGGATTGCCGCAAGGCCTTGACCGAAACAAACGGAGATTTTGAAGCCGCGATCGACTGGCTTCGTAAACAGGGACAGAAAGTGGCTGCAAAAAGAAGCGACAGAGAGGCTAAAGAAGGGGTGGTAATCGCTTTAACAAATACTACAAATACAACCGGATATGTGGTATGCATCAGTTGTGAAACAGATTTTGTTTCCAAAAATGCTGATTTCGTTGCTTTTGCTCAGTCAATTGCGGATGTGGCCGTATCTAATGATGTAAAATCTGCCGAGGCATTGAATGAAGTAGAGATTGGTGGAGTAAAAGTATCTGATTTGATCAACGATAAGCTGGCTTCTATTGGGGAGAAGATTGGGGTGAGCAAATTTGAAAGAGTGGATGCTCCTTATGTAGCTTCTTATATCCATGGCGCCAACAGAATGGGGGTGCTGGTAGGATTATCTAAAGAATCAGCAGAAGCCGGGAAGGATGTAGCGATGCAGATTGCTGCAATGAATCCGGTGGCTATTGATGCGGCTAGCGTGCCTGCCGATGTGGTAGCGAGAGAAAAAGAAATTATTTTAGATCTGATGAAGCAGGACCCTAAGATGGCAGGTAAGCCGGAGGAGATGGTTTCCAAGATTGCTGAAGGAAAATTAAATGCATTTTTCAAAGAGCAAACGCTACTGGCTCAGCCATTTGTAAAAGATGCTTCTAAAACGGTAGGAGAATATTTAAAGTCGGCGAATGATGTTCAGGTAACTGAGTTCAAGAGAGTGGCTTTAGGCTAACGGAAAGATCTTAACGGGTAGCAAAGCCCCCCGCGCGTAGCACGGGGGGCTTTGCTTTTCTCCCTATTTTCTTCGTCCTCCATTAAACTTTCAGATTCCAATCCTGTCCAATTCTTCAAAATGTTTCATCTTTGAAACATCCCATCATGAATCAACCTGATGACCTCTACATATTAACAATGTTCCGTATCCCTGAAAGCAGGGAAAAGGCATTTGGTATCCTCATTCGCAAATACCAGGAAAAATTATACTGGCATATCAGAAGAATGGTCATTGAACATGAAGATGCTAATGATGTACTCCAAAACCTATTTATCAAAGTATGGAAAGGACTCGATCATTTCAGAGAAGATAGTCAACTCTATACCTGGCTATATAAAATAGCCACCAATGAATGTCTGACTTTTCTTCAGCAAAAAAACAAGAGAAAGGCTGCATCTATTGATGGATATGGCACAGATCTGACTGAAAATATAAAAGCAGATAAACATTTTGATGGTCAAAAGGCGGAATGGAAGCTTCAGCTGGCCATACAACAACTCCCTGAAAAGCAAAGAATCGTTTTCTCTCTTCGCTATTATGATGAAATGCCTTACGAAATGATGAGTAAGGTTTTGGAAACCAGTACAGGAGCCTTAAAAGCCAGTTATCACCATGCCGTAAAAAAGATTGAAGAATTTATCCTGCATCATTAAACCTTTGTCTTGGAACGGTATCTATATATTTGAAAATGAAACGAAACGAAAACATAGAAAAGGAACTAAAAGCGATCAGCAGCGAGGTGGCAAATCTGCCTTTTGTTTCCACTCATACTATACCCACGGGATACTTTGAAGGACTGGAAAACCAGATTATGGGGAAAATAAAAAATGAGACCATATCCGACAGTCTTGATGCTAAAGATGAAATGAAGCAGTTATCTCCCGTTTTATCGGCTATTATACATAAAAATACGTACCAGGTAGAGCCTCATTATTTTCAAAAGAACGAGGCTCGTTTAAACGGCATACCCAATTATAAAATGGCACCTGTTATTCAGTTGCCAATCAGAAAACGCATGATTAAACTGGCCGTTGCTGCCTCTTTTATCGGCCTGATCGTATCCTTGTTCTATTTTTCATACCAAAACAACCACCATCATGATGTAGTAAAGAATGGCTTGAAAATTCAAACTTCCGAGGATTTCGATCGTTATCTGGCTACTGTTGGTGAGGAAGAGATACTTGCCTATCTCGACCGACATTATCTTCCTTCTGATCATGATGAGATCGGAGGATTTGTTGATGTAAGTAATTTGCCTGATGAAGTTGAATATTTTGAAGAGGCTGTGTTGAAAGATGTTATACTAAGTAATAATTAATACATGCCTATTGATGATTAAGAATTTATATGAACATTAAAATTTATTTTATGAAACAGATATTGTCCTTACTTCTTATTAGTTTTCTCACCGTTCCGGTACTATTTGCGCAGGTAAAAGAAAATGCCGCAAGAGAAGAAAAAATTCAAACGCTTGAAATTGCCTTTATCAGTCGTAAGCTCAATTTAAATCCTGAAGAAGCTCAGAAATTCTGGCCGGTATACAACGAGTATAAACGTGAGGTCCGCCAGATCGCCATTACCCAAAAAGCACAACCGGATCGGGATGTAATTGATTTTGAGCAGAAAGTAATCGATGTGAGGAAAAAGTATAAAGATCAGTTTTCAGGTGTTATCGGTCAGGCACGTATGAATCAGTTTTTTAAAGCGGAACATGAGTTTCGCGGCGTTTTATTAAACAAAGTCAGAAATCAATCCGATCGCCCTAGACCTCAAATAAAAAGGGAGTTCAGGCAAAGAAATTAGTTGGAAGAAATAAATATTCATCTTAAATTTGCATTAGGTGTTTTTCATAGGTTAGCAACGGCCGACTCTTTTTAGGGTTGGCCTATTTTTTTGCATTCATTTTTTCGCATTATATATCGGTGTTTTTATGTCATGATAAAAAAGGAATTGCCAGTTTTCCCTGTTTCCTCTTTCCCACCATTCTGCTCTTAATGCTGCAGCTTTTTTCCCATCATAATCATATTTCGCAATGAATTTTGTTTTGAGCTGTACCAGTTGTGGAGCCACATCACCACCAAAAAAAATGATCTCATCATTCTCCTCAATCCAAAATGCCTGATGCCATGGACTATGCCCCCCGGTATGTTCAAATCGAATATAATCATGAACATATCCATTGCCTTCAGTTAAGAGCAATTGTTCGCTATCCTTTAAGGGTAATATATTGTTTGGTATGTATGATGATCCTTCTTGTAAGGCCGCATTCCATTCGTTTTTATTAATTACATATTTCGCATTCGGAAAACAAATATTTCTGCTGGAAGAAAAAGGATCTTGTTTTGTGAGCCCGCCGGCATGATCTTTATGTAAATGACTCATCAAAATCAAGGTAACGTCTACTGGATTGATGCCTGCTGATATCAGATTAGTATGCAATTGCAAATTGCCGTGCCTATCTGTAAAACCAAGTCCGGTGTCTAGCAGGAGGATATCTTTCTTAGTGATTATAACAAAGGGCTGAATTTCTACAAGCAGACTGCCTTTGGATCTTTCTCCTAATTCATCTGTATCTGCAAAAGGGATAAACTTCTTAGTGGCATCAACGGTAAATCTTCCTTCTGACAAAGGGATAATATGCATGATATATAATTATGAAAATGATCAATCATATTTTATCTCAATACCATATGGCGGTCGAGATCCAGTCTTAGTAAAATAAAGATCAAAACAGTAAAGGTAATCATGGATGACCCCCCATAACTAAGTAAGGGCAGTGTAATACCAATGACCGGCATGAGTCCGATGGTCATATAAATATTGATGAATACATGAAAAAATAAGATGGCAGCCACACTATATGCATACACTCTTGAAAATGTACTGCGTTGCCTTTCTCCAATACGTATGATTCTTAACAACAATAAAAAGTAGATCAATACCAGTAGCGTGCTTCCCCAGAATCCAAAACTTTCCGCTACGGCCGTGAATATAAAATCAGTATGTTGTTCAGGTACAAAATCTCCTTGGGTGGTTACTCCTTTAAGAAAGCCCTTACCAAGAATCCCTCCTGACCCGATAGCAATCTTCGATTGTTTTACATTATACGTATAATCTCTTTTCTTTCCTTCTGCCTGCTCTTTTTCAAATTGAGCAATGCGTTTTTCATCTTTGGGAATATAATTTTTCCCGAACATACTTAAGATTCTTTCTGACTGATAGGGCTTTAGAATTTTGTCAAAAAGAATATTGTCTGCAAAGTATTTTATAGAAATACAAAGTATCGCAATTAGTAGTATGCCTACAAGACTTCCATAATTTCGTCTGATTTGTCTCCACTGAAAATAAATAATGATAAAGGCAGCGACTCCAATTAAAATGGCATAAGAAACCAGTGACAACAATATAGCTGTTACAAAAAGAACCGCCACTGAAAATCCGGTAACCAGATAAGTGGCCGGTAATCCTTCACGGAACATCACTATGAAAAATGAAAAATAAACGAGTGCGAGCCCGGTTTCTTTTTGTGCAATGGAAAGGATAGCAGGTAGCATTACTATCGAGATCGCAATGGTGTGTGCTCTCGTTTTAGAGAAGTCAAGATCCTGCCGACTCATGTATTTGGCTAAAGCCAGAGAAGTAAAGATCTTGCATAATTCGGCGGGCTGCAGATTAAACCCGCCCCCTAAAGCGATCCATGATTTGGACCCACTAATGTCTTTTCCAATGGCAAAAGTCAACATCATCAGTAGAATGCCCATCAGGTATAAAAGATTAGCTGATGTGGTAAAGAATTTACTGTCAATCAGTAAAATAAAAACACCAATCACAGAACTGATAAGGACAAACAGGATTTGCTTGGAGTAGTTCTTCTTAAGCGCAAACAATGATTCCCATACCGAATCCCCAAATCGATATTCCACAGAAAAGATGGCAATTAATCCGATGGATACTAAAATGTAATACAATAATATAATCCGCTGGTCGGCTCCTTTTCCTATGATTTCGGTTCCTCTGCTCATGATTTTTTAGCTTCTGCTAAGTTGATTTTTTTTGCAAAAGAAAATGGATACATATTTTTTCGATTCTCCCAGAAAATATCCGCCTTGTACATGAGCGGCCTTTCGACTACAAAATCTAATGGGTAGAAGTTTATCTGTCTAATATTTTTTTCAGGACAATAGGTGCTCACAACTGCTTTAGTTTTTGCTCTCATTCTTTGTATGGAATCATTTACTCTATTGATGGAATCTCTTATATGTATTTGCTGTCGTATTCTGGCAGGGATCAGGCTTACATTGGCAATTCGTTCTACCTCGGCTTTTCTTCGGTCGCCCTTAATAGAATCTGTCAAATATTTTTCCATTAATAAGGAGGCGATGGGCGCTGCCCAGGTAGATCCAAATCCGGCATTCTCTACTACTACACAGATGGCTATTTTTGGATTTTCTTTGGGTGCAAACGCCACAAAGAAGGAATGGTTTTGTTGCTTTTTACCTCTGTAATAGTTTTCTACCGTTCCGGTTTTGGCACAAACGGTATAACCTTCAATCTGTGCATTTCTGGCAGTTCCATTAGTGACCACCATTTCCATACCGTCAATTACAGCCTGATAGGTACTGTCGTGAATATGCAAAGGCTGAATTTTTTTTCTAAATGAATGGAGGATGGTATCCGATGATCTTTCTTTTTCGATTGATTTAACAAAGTGTGGAGTGTAATACCAGCCCCTGTTGGCAATCAGGCATACACTATTTGCCATTTGAAGCGGCGTTGCCTGTATTTCTCCCTGACCAATACCCAGTGATGCAATGGTACATGAATTCCATCCTCCTTTACGAAACACTTTATTGTATCGTGCGGTATCAGGAATATATCCGGCATACTCACCCGGCAGGTCGATGCCCAGTCGGTGCCCTAAACCAAATCCCGTCATATATTCTTTCCACTGCATTAATCCGCCTTCCACATTTTTAAATTTTGGGTTGTCGATGGCCATCCGAAACACATGTGCGTAATATGAATTGCATGAGTTGGCAATCGAAAGTTTTAGATCGGCAGCATGGCCGGCATTATTATGGGTACAGGCCGGTTTGCCGCAAGGTACATATCTGCCAAAACAATTATATCCGAATTGTGGACTGATAAGTCGCTCATCAAGGGCTACCAATGCTCCTAACGGTTTGAAAGTGGAACCTGGAGGATAGACACCCTGCATTCCTCTGTTAAGCATTGGTGAGGCAGGATCCAAAAATAAACGATTGAAATTTTTTCGGGCATTCGGTCCCGTTAGTTCATTGGGATCATATCCGGGTGTAGAGGCCATCGCAATAATGCCCCCTGTTTTAGGCTCTATTGCCACAACGCTTCCCACTTTATTTTTTAATAACTTTTCTGCTAACTGTTGTACTTCTATATCAATATAGGTGTTCAGGTGTCTTCCGGCTACAGAAGCAGTATCATAGTCACCTTGTTCATAGGGCCCGATCGGTCTGTTGAAATTATCTCTGAGAATATATCGAATACCTCTCTGCCCCATAAGAATCCTTTCATAGTAGTTTTCAAGTCCGCTTCTGCCGGCATAATCTCCGATCTGATAAAAGAAATGGGATCTTTTGATCATGGCAGAATCTACTTCACCTACATATCCCAATATTTGGGCTGCGGCTTTATAGGGGTAGGCTCGTACGGGGCGTTCCTGAAGAAAGAAAGCCGGTTGAAAGCGAAACAGATTCTCATTGATCTTGGCATATTTTTCAGGTGTCAGCAGTGCTTCAAATACAGAGGGTCGGTTTCTTGTATTTTTAATGATGGCCGTTACCATTCGTTTTCTGAATTCAACGGTATCAATGCCTAGGATTCTGCAAAGGGTAAACGT
>JBKCGY010000277.1:0-9128 GCA_046303015.1 Bacteroidota bacterium
CCTGCGATGGGAATGGTGTCTGAAATTCTTTCGGTTAACAGTCGCAAGCCAATCTTCGGTTATATGGCGATGGTGGGATCTCTTTTCGCGATTGCGATCCTTGCCTTCCTGGTATGGGCACACCATATGTTTGTAACCGGATTGAATCCTTTCCTCGGCGCCTTCTTCGTATTGTTGACACTCTTGATCGCGGTGCCTTCAGCCATTAAAGTGTTCAACTGGCTGACAACCATCTGGCGTGGTAATTTAAGATTTACGCCCGCGATGTTATTTGCATTGGGATTTGTGAGTTTGTTTATTTCCGGCGGATTGACAGGTATATTCCTCGGAAACTCAGCATTGGATATTCATTTGCATGATACTTATTTCGTAATTGCCCACTTCCATATTGTGATGGGTGTAGCATCCATGTTTGGCATGTTTGCCGGTATTTACCACTGGTATCCGAAAATGTATGGTCGTTATCTGAACAACACATTAGGATATGTGCATTTCTGGGTAACCATGATTGGCGCGTATCTGATCTTCTGGCCCATGCACTATGAAGGATTAGCGGGTATGCCTCGCCGTTATTATAAGTTTGACATCTGGGAATCGTTTAAACATTTCGGAACTCTGAATCAGTTCATCAGTATTGTTTCTATTATTGTATTTCTGGTACAGATTCTGTTTTTGATCAACTTCTTCTATAGTATTTGGAAAGGAAGAAAAGTTACAACACAAAATCCATGGGGTGCAAATACTTTAGAGTGGACAACGCCTATCAATCCTGGACATGGCAACTGGGAAGGCGACATTCCTGAAGTGCATCGTTGGGCTTATGATTACGGAAAAGACGGAAAAGAATTTATTTCTCAAACCACTCCTGTTGCTGCAGACGAAAGCAGACACTAATGAGTGATTTGAAAGATGATAGCAATGTGGAGAGTGGTTCACTTTCTTTGACATGGGTGAGCAAGTTGAAAGATTATGTTCAACTGATCAAATTCACCCTAAGTTTTACGGTGGTATTCAGCAGCGTGATATCATATATGCTGGTGCCTTGTGTTACCGAATATGATCTTGTGCAGATTCTTTTGTTATTGACAGGAGGAATGCTGGTTACCGGAAGCGCAAATGCCATCAATCAGATCACCGAAGCCGATACCGATGCGTTGATGAAAAGAACCGCATCAAGACCGGTTGCTTCAGGGAGAATGAGTAAAACAGAAGCCGGCGTATTTGCCTTTTTATCCGGCTTTATTGGTTCTTTGATATTGGGTTATTATTTCAGTGGATATGCAGCAGGTTTAGCCTTGTTGAGTTTGTTCATTTATGCATTTATCTATACGCCGATGAAAAAAGTAAATTCATCAGCCGTATTGATAGGCGCTCTTCCTGGTGCACTGCCTTGTTTGATCGGATGGGCAGCGGCATATCACTGTGATGGTTTTTCCTGGACGGGAGGATGGGTTTTGTTTGCGATTCAGTTCTTGTGGCAGTTTCCACATTTCTGGGCGATTGCCTGGGTAGCGCATGGAGATTACAGCAAGGCAGGATTCAAACTGCTTCCTTCGCAACAGGGGCCTACTAAATTCACCGCTTTGCAAACGGTGGTATATGCGATGGCGATGATACCGGTTGGGTTTCTTCCCTATTTGTTGGGAATGACCGGATCGGTAAGTATGTGGGTTTTGCTGGCAGCCAATATTTTCATCGTTATACAATGTATAAGATTGTATGTGTCTATGGATGTAAAGAAAGCCAGATATGTAATGTTTAGCAGTTATTTGTATTTGCCGGTGGTGCTATTAGCTATGCTGGCAGATAAAGCAGATAAAATATAATGATCAGATGGAGCAGGTTATGAGTCAAAAAAATCAAAAAATACATCCCCATAAGTTTACCCTCTGGGTGGCCATGGGAAGTATTACGATGATGTTTGCAGGCTTTACCAGCGCCTATATTGTGAAAAGCAATATGGCGGGCTGGGAACCCGTTCAGATGCCGAATATTTTTTATCTGTCTACTTTTCTGATTTTGTTGAGTAGTGGAACTATTTATCTGGCGAAGAAAAAATTTCAGGAAAGAGAGATGGCAACGTATCGGTTACTCGTTACCGTTACGGCTTTATTGGGATTATTATTTATGATTACGCAATACCTCGGGTTCTCTGAACTCTGGGCGCAGAAAATAACTTTTTCTGAAAGTGTGGCCGGTTCTTTTTTTTATGTGATTAGTGGCGTACATGCACTGCATGTGTTGGGCGGTGTGATTGCTTTGCTGATCATTTTTGCCCGCGCATTCAGTACAAAAAGCCGGTTTTATAGTACGAATCCTATAGAGGTTGCGTCTATTTACTGGCATTTTGTGGATGTGTTGTGGTTGTATTTATTTGTATTTTTTATATTGGTTTCTTAATCCTTAATAACAATTGAATTTTTAAATCAGTTTTCAATGGCACAAGCAGTACCTGCAAATACTAAATGGTGGAACGGTGGTAAGAGTCCGTTCAATGTGGAATACGGAAAGTTGATGATGTGGTATTTTTTAATGAGCGATGCTTTCACATTCGGAGCGTTTCTTATTTCTTACGGAACCGTGCGTTTTTCAAGCAATTCCTGGCCCGACCCTAACCATGTTTTTAATTCTTTTCCGTTTGCCGGACACGCCAACCTTCCGCTGGTGTTTGTGAGCTTGATGACCTTCATTCTTATCGTGAGCTCAGTAACGATGGTGTTGGCGGTACATGAGGGACATAAAGGAAATAAAAAAGGAGTAATCAAATGGATGTTATGGACCATCATTGGTGGTGCGGCGTTTTTGGGTTTTCAGGCATTGGAGTGGACGCACTTACATCATCAGGGTGCCTGGTGGGGAAGTAATCCTTTTCCGAATATGGATGGAACTGTTGCCTCAAGTAATTTTTCTAATTTCTTTTTTACCATAACCGGCTTTCATGGGTTTCACGTGTTATCGGGTGTTGTAATCAATATTATCGTTACGTTGATGGCATGGCGTGGTGTGTTTGAAAAAAGAGGTCATTATCTGATGATTGAGAAGATTGGATTATACTGGCACTTTGTGGATTTGGTATGGGTGTTTGTGTTTTTGTTCTTCTATCTTGTATAACCTTTTAATAAATCATTACATTACTATTTGAAAATTTTAGATATGGATAATCAAACATTTGGCGGAGAAGTAACCATTCCTCACGGCGCACCTGCGGAGGATTCAAAAAAGAAGATTATTAAAACGACCGTTCTTCTTTCTGTTATTACGCTTATCGAACTGGGCATAGGATATCTTTTATACGCAACTGATTTCAGTGAATTGGTAGATATTATGTTTAAGGGGGCTGTAATTATTCTCTCTTTTGCAAAAGCATTTTACATTGTTTCTATTTTCATGCATCTGGGTGATGAGATCAGAAATCTCATCATGACCATTGTAGTTCCTTTGTTGCTTTTTGTTTGGTTTATCATTGCATTCCTGTGGGATGGTAATTCATGGAAAAACTTAAGGAACGAATATGCACCCAAAACAGAAGTGAAGCATGAGCATGCAGCCGGACATGGCGAAGGAGAGCACAAAGCACACTAAACAAATCATCTGATAGATCTGTTACATTTCGTCCCGGCCTAAACACTGGGACATTTTTTTATAAAGGCAAAAGTAAAAATTCAAAACCCATAAGTTTTTGCTTTTGACCATTGAGTTTTGACTTAAAAATATGGTATGTCAAAAAAATCCTGGATAGCATTAACAATGGTAGTAGGTATACCGCTGATGGCATATTTTGCTGTTAAATATTTCAGCGAGGATGCCGTGGTCATGCCTAAAAGATATTTTTATGATTCGGTTGTTACCAAAACGGTAGATGGTCAATTGAGAAGAGATACGGTATGGCATCGCATTTCAAATTTTTCATTTGTCAATCAATTGGCTAATACGGTTGAGGCAGATGAATTGAAAGGAAAAATCCTTGTCGTAGATTATTTCTTTACCCGTTGTCCCAATCCTTGTCCTACCCTTACCCGCAACATGAAGCGTATGCAGGATTCTTATTTGAAAAACGATAGTCTGGTTCATTTTATTTCATTTACTGTAGATCCCATACGTGACTCTGTTGCCGCATTAAAAAAATATGCAGACCGATATAAGATTCGCCACCATAACTGGTGGATGCTGACGGGCGATAAAAAGAAGATCTATGATCTGGCCTTTGATGAATTTAAGGCGGGAGTAGTCGATGGCGGAGAGGTGGATACAGCCTTTTTACATACCGACAAGTTTTATCTGCTTGATAAGAACAGGGTAATAAGAGGCTGGTATGATGGAACCGATTCGGCAGATATGACAAGGCTGGCAAGAGATATCAGTTTGTTGATATTGGAAAAGGATAAAACCAAAAAGAGAAATCTATTTAGAAAATAGAGCCGCATAAACTACATTTGTAATCCTAAATTTTTCACATGAGTGAACATTCACATAATCACGGTAAAAGGAAAAAGGGCATTTATCTACAGGCAACCATGAAGAAAAATGATAAGCAGGCATATTTGTTTACCATTCTGGTATCAGCCGTGGTTTTTGTTGCGGTTGTTATTTTAGGAAGAGTAGAGTTAAAGGTTGACCTTGGCTTTGATGTGCATTTATTTGCAAGAGCTAATGCGTTGATCAATACATTTGTTGCCTTATTGTTGTTAAGTGGGCTTTGGGCCGCCAAGGATAAAAGGTATGCAACACATAAAAAACTGATGTTGTGGGCTATAGGCTTGAGTGTATTATTTCTTTTATCATATATATGTCATCATTTATTTGCAGGATCTACTCCTTACGGAGATGAACATACCGGCGGTATTTCAAAGATGATCTATTATGCTATTCTTTTTACGCATATTCCATTAGCGGGAATCATTTTACCTTTTATTCTGATTTCATCCTATCGTGCTTTGATCGGAGAATATGATAAGCATAAAAAACTGGTAAAGTTTACATGGCCTCTATGGTTTTATGTAGCGGTATCGGGCGTTTTGGTGTATTTGATGATCAGTCCTTTTTATCATTAATAGGCTCACTCCTCCAATAGCCTGAGGACAGAGGATATATGTTTGTAAAAAAAACATGAACATCATACCTCAAACTTACGAAGCGCACTATATGCAGCAGGTGCTTCAGGAAAACTTCCTTACAGAGAACAATGGCTGGGAGATCACTCATAAGCCCGAGGAACGTGCTTTTATTATGAACCGGCATTACTGGATGGAAAATCTGACCGCCTCCAGATGGATGTATTACAAAAAAAAGATGCCCTTCAAAAAAAATGAGAACTGGACGCTTCAAACAGAGATTGAATTATTAAGTAAAGAGGAACATGGACATTTTGGCCTTGTTTGGGGCTTTGATCAAGAGTTTGATCGCTTAAACCGATTTACGGTTTCGGCTGATGGGGAAAGAGGGCTGGTTATGCATTTTCAAAAAGACCATCATTGGGTAAAGCACCGTTATCAAAAAACTTTTTCTTCTCCCCTGTCTACTAAAAAAGTACATCTCACTATTTTAAAAATGGAAGACTATTTTTATTTTCTGGTCAACAGGAAAATGATGTATATGTGTGAGCGATCAAATTTTGCGGATATGGGACCGTATTTCGGTTATTATGTAGAGCCTGGTTTATTTATACGCAGTTCGCAAATCAGCCTGGAAAGAATTATTATAACGGAGTCGCCTAAGGAAGATTTTGAAGCGCTTTATTTTTAAAACAAAGTATTTACTTATTATTTAAGATCATTTGCTTTAGTTGTTCAAGAATAGATTCTTTTAATGCTGCCGGCTTTTTTACTTTACAATATTTTCCAAGGGATAGAATTCTACTATGGAATTCAGGATTGATATTGGCCAGCAGTTGAACAACAGAAGATTTTTTAGTTTGTTTGATTGTTTTTTGAGAAGGATGAATAGGTTCCAATAGTATCAGTTTGTCTATAGGATTCATCAGCTCTAATTCTATCAGTGTTGCTTTCCCGTCTCCCTCCATAATACCGATGGCATTTTGCAGGAACAGATCTGCGTTGAAGTCAAATCTTCTTTTTTGTTTTTTATTAATGATATTGAGTTTACTAATACGGTCTAGCGCAAAAGTGAGATAATCGTTTCTTTCTGTTTCCCATCCTATTACATACCATCTGTTGCGATGTTCTTTCAGCAGATAGGGTATTATTTGGTAAGACTTTACTTCATCTTTATAGATATTTTCATAAATCAGTTCTACGAGGTATCTTTCTTTAAGGGCGGGATAGATATCCGCCAGCCATTCGTATCCTTTATATGAGTTGCTTTTTTCAAATTGAATACTGGCGTTAAAGTCGGGATCTTTATGATCTATGGGAATGTTGAATCGACAATGAATTTTTTCTATAGCCTCTCTGAAATTTTGGAATACAGGAACTTCTTTATATTGATATAAAAGATTTGAGGCATAAGAGAGGGCTTCCCATTCTTCCTGTTCGAGTTGAATATCATTTATTGTAAATCCTTGTTCGGCATAGAAATACCCTTTATGTATTTTACTATATACGATAGGGGCAGGCGCGCCTTCGGGCGCGCCGTTTTTCATTGCAGCGAGATCTTTTTCTATCGTTGAGGTCGAAATCTCTCTGTCTAATGATCTTGCACAGGCGTCCGCCAGATCTTCCAGGGTAGGATAAGGCCTTCGTTTATTTCTCAAAAAATTATCGATGATCCGATATCGGGCGAGTGCATATTTGGTAAGTGGCATGCTTTGAAGTTAGTAACATTTAAAAATATATAATTTTGACTTAATCCGGAAATTCCATTGTTATCTATTGACCTAAATTATATTTACATTATATATTCCTGTTTTATTTCTTTCAATTTCGTGAATCATAACAGGAGAGGGCTCGTTGGTGATTTCAATAAGCGAGAAAAATTTCCAGTTATCGGGAAGCAAGGGAAAGAATAAGGTAAAAGCAAATTTTTGATTTGCTTTTTTGAAATAGTGTTTTTCCGGACTGATGGGAATATTGTTGACCTGTATCATAGATAGCATCCTGTTGTCTTCTTTATTCAGCAAAAATGTAGTTTTAGCAATATTGATCCAACCACCATTCATGTACTTTTCCGGTGAAATATAGTGGCAGTGTATTGTAGTAGCCCCTTCACTACACGCTTCCTTTTCAGATGAAGATAATAGATCAGGTGAGATCTGATAATTTTTCTTAGTAATATAAACCTTGATTACCTCTTTTTCAGATTCTTGATTGTTCTCATCGTTCATATTTTATGAATTTTTATTTTTAGAATCTAATGCTAGCTCTTTATCAATTTCTTTTAATAAAAGATTGAGGAATCCTTTCATCTTTTCCATTGTTTCGTCTCTCTTCACGTTTTCTTCTCCGAGATTTACAAATGGATCTTCCCCTGTTTTTTCGTTTTGAGTTTCCTCCTTGGGTGTGTTATCCTGTTTCAATTTTTTAGCTAAAATAAGCAGGCAGACCTCCATTTATCTGCTGACTGAAAAGGGGTATGAGGGAAGAATTATAATAAGTTTTCCAGTTCTTTGGACGGGTCCCAGAATTTTTTTTCAAAATCAACAATTTGATCTTTCTGTACACAGATATTTTCTTTCAGCAATAAATCTTCCATCAGCGTTGGACTAGCGAAATGGTGTTTTCCTGTAAGCATTCCATTTCGGTTCACTACCCGGTGCGCCGGTACAACAGGTAAGGTCTGATGAGCGGCATTCATCGCCCATCCCACCATACGGGCTGAAAGTTTGGTGCCCAGGTAATTGGCAATAGCACCATAGCTGGTTACCCGACCTTTAGGAATGAGACGAACTATATCATACACATCATTAAAAAAAGAGTATTCCTTTAGGGACAGCGATTCTTTTATCTGCTCAGTCTTTTTTATCTGTTTTTTCTTTGGGGGCATTTTTTCTTTCCTTCAATAATAATGCTCTTCGAGAAGGGGGTACATTTTCAAAATCAAAAGGGCAATGCAAACAACCATGACCGCAACAGTATCCTTTTTCAAGGTGGTAATGTTCGGTAAATACCATATACCCGTTGGTATCATAATAAAAATCTATACCCTCTTTTAACGGTTGCATCGCAGTTAGTTTCCAGATGCAAAATAAGAACAGATCGGGCAAGCGCTGTTCTTTTGTTTAATTCAAGGAATGATTTGTTATTAACCTCTTATCGAATGCTGATATTTCCCTGCACCGGAATATAGGTGTCCAGATCATCTATACACCTTGCGCCGAAGGTAACATCGCTGATACGATCTCTGTTTCTTCCATTCCCATTGTCTTCAATGGTAAAAGAGGCACGACTACCCGGGAAAATATAAGACGGAATATTTTCACCTGTAATACTGTTCACTGTTCCGCTAAGGGTTGCGCGGTTACCACGGATTTCCATACAATCGAGACTCATCTGAAAGGACACATTGAAAGCGCGAAGATGATATACCAGATGACCAGTAACGACACCGTCCGCTTCAACAGCATTAAAAACAAAGGTCGATTTTTTACCATATTCAACTGCCGTACCCCCTCCATTCACATGGGCGTTCCCTCCGAAATTCTGGGCGCTAACAATACATGTAATAAATATGCTGAAAATTAAAGTCAGCAAAACCTTTTCTAGCTTTTTCATCATTCAAAAATTAATAAATTAATAATAGCTGTTGGGGGCGCAGATAAAAAATGGTCTTTGCAGAGGAGGATAATAAAGATAAAAAACGATGATTAAAATTTCAAATTAAATTCAGAGCCGGCTCAATACAAAGATTCCGAATCCTGTAAAACCGGTTGCAAAGCTAATCCATTCAATTTTGGATAGCTTCTCATGAAATATTTTCATACTTAATAAAAAGGTCAATGGTAAAAGAGATAACTGAAGGATACTGATGATTGAAACCGGAAGATTTCCGTAGGTAACATTGTTGAAATATGACGCCAGACTGATCAATAATCCGATCAGAATAAAAGAAGGAATGAGACGTTTATCTTTCAGCATCTGCAGATCTAAATTATATTTTTCTTTACGCAGGATCGTTATCAGGAAGCAGATCACTAAAATGGTAGCCTCCATGATAGGCACACTCCAATATATATT
>JBKCGY010000278.1:0-9841 GCA_046303015.1 Bacteroidota bacterium
GTGTTTTCAATAAATTATCCGCTATTGCTAACTGAAATTTCGTTATGGGCATTTCATATGTATATTTTGATGGTTTTAATTGCCATATGTTATGCCCTTCAAATATTCATCTCTTTTGGTATCGAATTTTCGTTATGGGCATATCAGATATTATTTTTTAAATTTGTAGATGCAGCTAACCTTACAAAACATTGAAAGCAAGATTTATTCTATTAGGGGTATTCAGGTGATGCTAGACAGCGACCTGGCGCTTTTATATCAAACCGAAACAAAATTCATCAACAGAGCCGTAAAACGAAATCCGGAGCGTTTTCCGAAGGACTTTGTATTTACACTAACAGACAAAGAGTGGCAGGATTTAAGGTTCCAGATTGGCACCTTAAAAGAAATCACAGGCCAGGGGAAGCACAGGAAATATTTGCCGATTGTATTCACAGAACAGGGAGTAGCGATGCTTTCGGCTGTTTTACATACAGAAATAGCCATTCATGTAAGCATTCAGATCATCCAGGCCTTTGTAGCCATGAGAAAATCCATGAGTCATTTACAAGGCCTATTGCAAAGAATAGATGGCATTGAATGGAAACAGTTACAAACAGACAAAACCCTGGAGAAAATATTACAAGCACTGGAAAAGGATTTGCCAAAAAGTAAGGGTATTTTCTTTGAAGGGCAGCTTTTTGACGCACATGTTTTTGTATCTGATTTAATCAGAAAATCAAAAAGGACCATCGTTTTAATTGATAATTATGTAAACGAAGAAACATTGCTATTATTAAGTAAGCGTCAAACAAAAGTTGAATGCGTGATTCACACAAGAATTAATCCGATTTTAAAATCAGATCTCATAAAACACAATCAGCAATACCCTGCGATCACGTTATATAATAATAAAGGAAGCCACGACCGCTTCTTAATTATTGATGATCAGGAGCTTTATCATTTCGGGGCTTCCTTGAAGGACCTGGGCAAAAAGTGCTTTGCCTTTTCAAGGATGGATGAACTATTGCCGGCAGTAAGGCTACATTTACTATGATGCCTGAAATGTGATTAATCAAATTAATGTTTAGGCTATAAAAGAACGACCATCATCATAATCATCTAATCAGCTACATCAAAGTTCCAGACAATTAATCCTACCATACCTTAAATCCTGAAAATCCTGATTCAGACAAAAATGTGGTTGTCGTGGTTGTCGTTGTTGTCACGTTGTCTTAGACAACCATGAGAACAATCCGCCCGGATGTTTAGGGAGTAACGGGCGGATGGACAACTTGACAACTGTTTTCCCGCCCGAGCGTTCTGCCTTGCCAGCGAGCAGTTTAGGGCGTCATCCTGAGGCGACAGCCGAAGGATCTCCTAATAGTAAACGATACGAAATATGAGATGTTTCGCTGACGCTCAACATGACGTTCTTGGCGGTCTTTGCCTCTTTGCAGCTTTGCGTGAAATTTTTAAACATCAAAAGGGCTTATTTATGATGTAGAAGTCTTCACATTTGAGTTTTTCTCCGGATAGTATTGACTAATAAGCAGACTTTATGCGGTCGGCATAGGTTTAATAAGCTAATTTTTTATTATTAAGTTCTACATTAAAATTCACTTTTGCTCCTAAGGCTTCAAATACTTTTAAAATTGTTGTGAATCTGGCGTCAGTAGTGCTGTTTTCAATTTTAGAAATTTGTGCTTTTTTAACACCGACTAGCTCGCCTAATTGTTCTTGTGTTAAGTTTCGTTCTTGACGAGCTTGCTTAATGGCCTGGCCCAATAAATCAAGACGAAGTTCATTTTCAAATTGATCTCGTTTTTGGGTTCCTTTTTTCCCGATGTATTTGTCAGTCAAGTCTTCTAAGGAGTATCTTTTCATTATTTTTTATTTTTCTCGTTAAAATATTTTACTCTCAATTTTTCCGCATGTTCAATTTCGTTTTTAGCAATTTTATCGGTTTTCTTAATTAGTCCATGAGTTGAAATCACTACAGTATCGTTTTTGTCGGTCTTATCCCAAAATGCAAAGAGACGATAATATGATCTGTTATATTTTGTTCTAAATTCCCAAATTTCTCCCTCCAGCTTTTTGAAAAGTTCTTGATCACTTATGCTTCTTGCTTTCCATATATTATAAATAATTTTACCTCTAGCCTTTTCGTCAATCTTATCTAGAAAACTTTTCGCTTCCTCCAAAAAATCAACGCGGAATTTGTATTTATTCATTTAATTAGGTGTTAAAACAAAGATAAATGTTTCTTATTTAGGAAACTAGTTTTTTCTGAAGAATAAAATAAAATGAATCCTGATTCAGACAAGAAGAAGGTTGTCGTTGTTGTCCGTCTCGCCTGAGGCGAGACTGTTGTCGGGTTGTCGGGGTGACGTGTTGTCGGGAGATGTTATCGTGTTGTCGCGTTGTCTTAGACAACCATGAGAACAATCCGCCCGGATGTTTAGGGAGTATCGGGCGGATGGACAACTTGACAACTGCTTTCACCCGCACGTTCTGCCTGGCCAGCGCTCAGTTTAGGTAGTTATCCTTATATCTCATTGGTTCGTGTCCTCACGAACCAATAATAAAATAATACAATAAAATATAATTATCCCGGTTCGTGAAGACACGAACCGGGATGGTAACCCGAGGGGTGAGGCACTCGATGCGGGGTAAGGCACTCGAACCCCGAGAGATAATACGAGCCATAATCTCTTGACATTATAAATTGAAAATCATCACCCACACCCTATTTTCTAATCGTTTATAATCGAATATAGATGGTTATTCGATAAAAGAAATAAATCAATACTACTAATTTCATCATTGAATCACCTGAAAGTCACCGGCATTCTAAGACCTATCATGGGCGTAGCATATTCATATAATGCCAAATAAAGACCTCATGAAATATGAAAAATACCCCATTGAGTCAGATACGGAAATACTTTTATTTGAATTCACAAGTATTGGCCCGAACGGTGAGGTCAAAAAAATAGTCCAATATGCTGAAACAGAAATAAAAGGTTATTTTAATTTAGGATTTGGGGACAAAAATGAATACGGAGAAATTAATGATACAATCATAACAAATAATGGCGATAGTAAAAAAGTGTTGGCAACAGTAGCCTCTACGGTTTATACATTCACAAATCATCATCCAGATGCCTGGATTTACATTCAGGGAAGCAGTGTAGCTAGAACAAGACTTTACAGAATGGGCATATCCAATAATTTAGTTGAACTCCGTCAACATTTTTACATTTTTGGATACTTGCATAACCAATGGGAGGAATTTTCGAGCGGAAAAAATTATTTCGCATTTCTGGTTCGAAGAAAATATTATTAAATTTGAATTATGAAATGCCCATAACGAAAATTCGATACCAAAAGAGATGAATATTTTAAGGGCATAACATATGGCAATTAAAACTATAACGATTCACATATGAAAAAAGATAAATCAACACCCACTAAGCTATCTAATGTAGTCATTAATCATCGCCTGGATAAATTAGCCAAAAAAGATCTCTTTCCTAAGAAATTAAAAGAAGCCAATAAAATCCTGAGCACCACTCCGCTTCCCAAAATAAAAGAACCCTCACGCTGACCTCTTCATTTAAAACTCTTTAGGTTCATTTATTGATTACTTCCTCATATCGATATCTCATTGGTTCGTGTCCTCACGAATCAATAATAAATAATACAATAAAATATAATTATTCCGGTTCGTGAAAATACGAACCGGGATGGTAACCCGAGGGGTGAGGCACTCGATGCGGGGTGAGGCACTCAAACCCCGAGTAATAAATTCTTTTCGCACAACTGACAACGGACATCAGAAAAACAACAACACTATAACCAATCTCATATTTTGTAATTAAATCATATTACCTATCTTTAAGCCCTTATTAATTACATCACTTATGAACGATAATTTTCAACAGGCTGCTGCCAAAAAAGACAACCAAAAATTATTTTATATCCTCTTAACTGCAGCCCTCATAGGCTCATGGGGATACATCTTCTATGATCAATCCCAGGCAAAAAAATTACAAAATGAACTGCAAGCCAAAATCAGTACTGCTGATAGTGCCAAAAATGCGCTTCAAAAAGAATATGATGCTACTTTAGTACGCCTTGATGAACTGACTGTCATGAATTCCAGTCTGGATAGTCTGGTAAAAACTAAAGATGGTGAACTGGTTTCCATGAAAGGCCGCATTCAAAGTATTCTGAAAAAACAAAATAAAACACAAGCTGATCTGGATGAAGCCAAAAAACTCATCGATGAGTTGAATGGTAAGATCACCGGATATGTGACAGAAATTGAAAAACTAAAAGGAGAAAAGTTGCAATTAGAAAATGAAAAGCAGGAACTGATTACCCAAAAGGCATCCTTACAGCAGGAATACGATCAAACGAAAAAAGAAAAACAAGAAACAGAAGAAAAATTAGATCAGGCCTCCACCCTTTTTGCTTCGAACATAAAAATTACAGCCCTGGATGTGCGCAAAAGTGGTAAAGAAGTAGAAAAATCTAAAGCCAAAAAAGTAGACAAACTTCGATTAACATTTGATGTTTACAGTCGCGCCGGCTCTGAGTCTGTTAAAGACCTATATGTCATTATTAAAGACCCCTCCGGTAAAACCGTAAATATTGATGAAATGTCGAGCGGCAAATTCAACGCACGTGAGGGCGGAGAATTGGATTTTACTAATAAAGTAGCCGTTAACTTTAAGCCCGATAAATTTTCACCGGTATCTATGGACTGGAAACCCACTACCCGACTCACCGGAGGCACTTATAAGGTAGATATCTACAATAATGGATTTAAGATCGGAGAAGAAACGATTGTGCTGAAGTAGTATGAGATTGACAGTTGGCGGTTATCAGTTGACGGTTGAAACGGTTATTTTTGCATCTACATAACAGACAACCATCAACTATACAATACCAGATATCCCCATGCATCCAATGCATGAACATCTTTTAAAGATATCTTCTTACCGCTAAAAAGGTCAGTATACTCCCCTTTCAATCGAGTATCCTCAATATTAAAACGAACCCGTTTTTCCGATAAATTTAATAACACAATATATGTGTGAGATAAATTAGTGCGGGCAAAGGAAAAGATCGAGTGATGATCCGATGTGCCAATTCGCCATGTCAAGACCTTATGATGATGATCCTGAAAAACAGGATGCGTTTTTCTGAAATTCAAGAGGATCTTATAAAACTCATGCAGAGCAGGCTTCCCTTTCCACGCTATCAAATCCTTATCAAAAAACAATAAACGCTTGTGATTGGGTTGTTCCTGCCCACTATATATTAAAGGTATTCCTTTCCATGTACAACTAAATACAGCCAAGGGTAAGGTCATCTGCCCGTACTTCTCATACTCCGTTCCATTCCAGCTGTTTTCATCGTGATTGGAAGTAAAGAAGGTTCTTAAATGACGATAGGGCTTTTTATAACTGTAACCGGTCAGCGCCGCATCCAGAGAAACCGTCTTCCATTTATATTTATAATATTCCTGTGCAATATGCATCCAGTGCCAGGTGTAACTAGCATCAAATACATTTCCATACGCTTCTTCCCCCCACTGATCAAATTCCCCATACCAGAATAATGTTTTATGGGCATCAATCTGCCGTCTTGCAGCGGCCCAGAAATCTAGTGGCACCAGTGCAGCCATATCACAACGAAATCCATCAATATCACATTCCTTTACCCAGAATTCCATGGCAGCGATCATCGATTTCCATAAATCTCCATTCATAAAGTTCAGATGTATCACATCTTCCCATGTATCCACCGGCGGCTTGAAATTACCATGATGGTCTTTGGTATAAAAATCCGGATGGGTATGCGTCCACTCATGGTCCCATCCGGTATGATTAGCCACCCAGTCGATAATCACTTTCATCCCCATCGACTGAATCTGCTTTACCATAGCTTTAAATTCATCTATGGTTCCGAATTCAGGATTGACCTGCACATAACTGCTGCAGGCATAATAACTACCCAAAGATCCTTTTCTGTTTTTCTTTGAAATGGGTGTAATGGGCATAAACCATACAATATCCACGCCCATCTCCTGTAAGCGTGGCAAATGCTTCACAAATGCCGCAATCGTTCCTTCGGGTGTGTACTGCCGAAGATTCACTTCATAGATATTGGTCGAACCAAGCCACGCTGGCTGCTTAAACACTTCCTGCATCTTCAAATTTTAAGCTCCAATGTTACGAATTGATCAGCTAACAAGCGATTTATTTTTAATTCAGTTGTCTATCTCACTCCGATTTTATCGGAGCAAGATATTGTCCGGTTGTCCGCCCCGTCCGAAAAAAATCCAGATCGGGACTGTTGTCTTGGCAACATGACACCGAGAAAACACGACAACTTTTTTGGTTTTGACCTTTGAACTTTAGCTTCCATAAACCATATACCTTTACATTTGTTTATTTTAGCATTACAGCAAAGTATACTTGATAATGAAACAATTTCAGGTTCCTAATATATACAGAAGTTCACTCATCAGCGCCATTAAAGCCAAACGAAAGAACAGCGACAAACTGAAAAAAGATTTTACCCCCACCCTTCTTGATCTGGGACCCTTACAATTTTATCTGGCCCGTCATTTCGGGTTTTGCTACGGCGTAGAAAATGCTATTGAAATAGCTTTCACCACAATTGAACAAAACCCAGGCAAAAGAATATTTTTATTAAGTGAAATGATCCATAATCCGCAGGTAAACGCCGAACTGTTAAGCCGAGGTGTTCAATTTCTGCAGGATACCAAGGGGAAAGAGATCATTCCTTTACACACCTTAACCTCAGAAGATATCGTAATCATCCCTGCTTTCGGTACAACCCTTGAGATGGAAGCCCTGCTCAGGTCAAAAGGTATTGCCATTGAAAAATATAATACGACCTGTCCCTTTGTAGAAAAAGTATGGAACCGAAGTGAGCAACTGGCACAAAAAGGATATTCCATTGTCATTCATGGCAAACCGGCTCATGAAGAAACCAGAGCCACTTTCTCTCATGCCGGGGCACACACGCCAAGTGTGATCGTAAATGACATGAAAGAAACCATCGAACTGGGGAAATATATTACAGGTGATAAAAATGCCGATCTATTTTATGAAGAATTCAAAGGTCGATATTCAGCCGGCTTTGACATCACAAAAGATCTGCAAAGATTGGGAGTGGTTAATCAAACTACACAACTCGCTTCTGATACACAGGCCATATCCGACTACCTGAAACAACTCATGATCCGTCAGTATGCTGATGATGGCAAAGCGGTATCTGATTTTTTTGCGGATACACGGGATACCCTTTGTTATGCTACCAATGATAATCAAACGGCGGCCATGGGCTTACTCCAAACCAAAGCAGATCTGGCTATTGTGATTGGTGGATATAACAGCTCCAACACTACGCATCTGGTAGAATTATGTGAGCAGAAACTCCCAACATATTTTATCAATAGTCCGGATAAAATCATTGACGCATCATCCATACTGCATTATGATTATCATCAGAAAGAAGAGATTATGATGCATAACTTTTTTCCTGATAAACTTCCAATAAAAATTCTAATTACCAGCGGTGCTTCCTGTCCAGATTCACTGGTAGAAGCAGTAATATATAAGCTGTCTTCACTATTTAATATAGAAGAAAAGGTAAAGGATCTGGAGAAAGAATTTACCACAATCAGTTAGTCTACCATTACATCACATACCGGGCATTAAACCTATGGATATATAAAATAAAATACCAGAACATATATAAAAAAACCGGGACACTTACATGACCCGGTTACTGATTGAACCAACATTCAGAATACATTTCTCTGTATTAATAAACGACAATCTTTCTCGTAACTTCTTTATGTCCATTCTGAGGTTTTATCCGCATAATATAAATACCCGGTTTAAATGAATCAATATCTAGCGTGCGCTGGGATACGCCATTCCATTGTGCAACATGCTTGCCGGAAAGATCGGTCATGATAATATCAACCGCACCTGTAACAACCGGTACTGAAACAAATAGATTACCTCTGGCCGGATTGGGATAAACAACCACTTCAGCATTCGATGCCAGTTGAATCAAACGGATATCACTATATTTGGTTTGACCGTCCTGCATGAGCATCTTCAATCTATAGTAAAGTGTGTTGGATCCATTAGATATCATATCTGTATATTGATATTTTGTTTTCAGCAGCGTATTTCCTTCGGCAGGAACCGGTATGGTAACCACCGTATTAAAATCTCCTTTATCTAATCTTTTTTCTATAGCAAATTCAATGATACCAGCTTCAGGATTGATATCCCAATTAAGATGAACCAGATGATTGGTATACGCAACTTCAAAAGAATGTATTGCGGATGACAAAGGCGAGCAACTATTGATCAGATACCCTAATACACTATTTGTATACCCTGCTGTTTGTACCAGCGCCCAAAGATTTCGATCTGCGGCGGGTTTTGTATAGCTATAAGGCTCATAATCCATATTGGTTGCCAGATATTGATTGAAAGTTCCAAGAACAGTTTGATAATTATGCTCATCCACTAATGTATCTTCCGGCCCGAAAGTTCCGATAATATTTCCCTCAATTGGATTGTCTGTATAAATCTTATAATTTCCGCTTATAACAGTAGGAGAAACAGAACGAATGATCAGATTGTACGTTCTAGGTGTAAAGCAACTGACAGAACCAAATACCTGCGGATCAATCACAAATTGATTATTACAGGATACACAGTGTACCACATTCCCATTTTGGGATTGGGTGGACCAGAAATCGGCGGTCATGAAAGCAGCTTGTGAACATGCCATCGGTAATGTTATTTGAACACCCTTTATCGTAAAACGAGCACTATCGCCTGTTGGATATACTTGCCGGATTAATTCAGTTGCTGGAGTTAATGTAACAGTAGGATCCGGCCCATACGTGGTGAGTAAAGTTGGTGCAGGATGTGCTGGATGTATATCATTATGAATTCCCAGATTGATCTTGGAAAGTGTTAAATCTGCAGCAAGCGGTGCCTTTAGATTTCCCGACATATTTGGGCAGCCAAAATGATTGGGGTACTGATTTTGCAACCAGGAATGAATATAAATATATTTATTACCCCCATTGTTCTCAATAGTGAATATAAAATCAAAATTGAGTACGCATGAACCTCCGGAAGCCGAAGTAGAATTTACTTTTACCAATATATTTTTTACCGTACACTGAGCATAACTCTTCGATAAAGAACTAATAAGAAGCAAAAACAAAATGTGTAGAAATCTTTTTTTCATAACGGGACTTTTGATTGTTATGCTAATTCAATATTGAATTAACGATCAAAAATACCCGGCAATGAACCCATGGGAAATGACTTTGATTAGGCAAATAGATGTTTCTGGTAAGGGTGCGCAGGCGCAAGTAACTTTTTGGTTTTGACTCATTGCTGTCCGGTTAATTTTTAAAAAATCTTTACTGGCGCAGATCTCCAGACCTGTGCCTAGGTGTTACTCGCTCGTAAAGTTTTATTATTACTTTAATGTGATATTTATTATTGTTTTTTTGCCACATTGAATGGTCATTTCTTTGTCATTGCTACAAATAAAGTAAGCTACCGTCATCCTGAGCATAAGCGAAGGATCTCTATTTTAAGTCAAAATTCAAAAGGCAAAACCCAAAAGTTAAATGGCTTTGACCTTTGACTTTTGAGTTTTCCAAGAGATGTTTCGCTGATGCTCAACATGACGGGCAGACCCGATCGCTCCGCGCGTTCTGTCTTGCCAGCGCCACACATCTCGTTTTAAATTGAATACTCCGTGACTCTGTGAC
>JBKCGY010000279.1:0-3610 GCA_046303015.1 Bacteroidota bacterium
AATGAAACGAGTATCTAACCCAATTTTGATCGTTTAAATATTTTGTATGCCCGCAACAAAAGAATACTCAGTAGAAGAAAAACTGAAAGGACTTATTCAATTGCAAAAAATTGAAAGTAAGCTGGACGAAATTCAAATTCTGAAAGGAGAACTTCCCATGGAAGTGAAAGACCTGGAAGATGAAATTGCCGGACTACATGCCCGTCGTCTTCGTGTGGAAGAAGAGATCAATGGGATTCAGGAATTTATTGATGGTAGAAAAGAAGCTATTAAAGAATCTCAAGAGCTCCTGAAGAAATATGAAAAGCAAAGTGATAACGTAAAAAACAACAGAGAGTTTGAGGCGATCAATAAGGAAATAGAAATGCAGACCCTCGATATAAAACTCGCGGAAAAGCATATCAAAGACGCCAATGAAGATCTGAATGAAAAAAATCTTCAGCACGAAAACATCAGCAAAAATATTGCCGGCAAAGAAAAAAATCTAGAGCATAAAAAAGCAGAACTGGATAAAATCATAGCCGATAATGAGAAAGAAGAAAAACATCTCAATAAAGAGATCGATAAAGCCAGAGAATCTGTAGAAGAAAGATTACTCGCAAGTTATGAACGTATTCGCAGAAGCTATCGAAATGGATTATCAGTTGTTCCAATCGTAAGAGACAGTTGTGGCGGCTGCTTCAATACAATCCCACCGCAACGTCAGAGCGAAATCAAACAAAGAAAGAAAATCATCGTTTGTGAGAACTGCGGTCGTATATTGGTGGATTCCGATCTCAATGAAAGTATATCTATTTAAATCATTAAAATATCTAATGCTGAAGCATCTGTGGAAACGCAGATGCTTTTTTATTTCCCTTGGCTTTTTATTAAAAAAACTGAACGTCATCTTGCCTTTCCCGTAGCAAAGCATTACCTGGGAGCGATAGCAAATAAATCCTAATTAACCGGGAGGATCTCATCTTTAAATCAAAACTCAACAGTGTTATTGTGAGTTTCACATTCTTCATGTGACCATTTTTATTCAAACTGCATTGAATTTGATATTATCATTTAGCTTTGAGTAAAATATGCTAAAGTCGCTTTACATATCAAATTTTGTCATCATAAACGAGATTGAACTTTCATTCAGTTCAGGATTTTCTGCAATCACCGGGGAAACAGGATCCGGTAAATCAATTTTACTGGACGCTCTTTCTCTTTTATTTGGGAAAAGAGCAGATCTTGATGTTCTGCGGAAAAAAGACAAAAAAACAATCGTTGAAGGTATATTTTCAAATGCCAACAATAAAGCTGCCGATCAATGGCTCAGGCAACAGGAGATAGATCAGATAGAGGAAATCATTTTAAGAAGAGAGATTGGCCACAATGGGAAAAGTCGCGCTTTTATAAATGACACTCCGGTAACACTGCAGCAATTAAAAACTTTGAGCAGAATGCTCATAGATGTACATCAACAATTTGATACCCAAGAAATCGGAAATAGTAATTTCCAGAGAGAAGTGCTGGACGCAGTAGCAAACTGCAATAACGATGCCGTGGCTTTCAACAAAAAATTCAATGCATATTCAAATAAGCTGAATCAAAAAAAAGAGCTTGATGACAAACTAAATCAGCTTAAAGAAACCTCATCTTACAAACAATTTTTACTGGAAGAACTTACAGAAACACAACTACGATCAGGAGAAGATCAGGAACTGGAGCAACAATGGGCTATGATGAAAGAGACAGATGCTGTTAGCACGGTTTTAAATGAAAGCCAGCATTTACTCAATGAAGGCAATCTACCCTTACTGAACCAACTAAAGAAGATCAGCTCCAGGCTATCTGAGTTCAGCCATCTGCATCCGAAATTTAAAGAAGCAGCAACAAGATTACATTCTGTCTGGATTGAGCTGGATGATATTGCCAATGAACTGGAACATCTGAAAAGCCTGGTCGATCATAATGAAGAGCAGAAAAACAAAGTACAGGATCGACTGGAATTACTATACCGACTGATGAAAAAACATCAGGTTAATTCATTAGACGCTTTATTGGATATAAAGGAAACATTATTACAGCATGATCAGATGTTACTTTCAATTGAAAATGAATGTAAAGAGAAAGAAAAAGAGCTCAATATTCTTCTGTATGAGCTAAAGACAGATGCTGAGATCCTGCATCAAAAGAGAATCAAAGAAACCCCTTCGTTACAGAAAAAAATAAATCAGATTCTTCTTCAGATAGGGATGCCGCATGCAAGAATAAAAATTGAAATAACTGCCACTGAAATAAATCCTTACGGAACCGATCGAATCGATTTTCTTTTCAATGCGAATGTACCTACCGGAGTATCTGATGATGCCGTACATTTTGAACCAATCGACAAGGTAGCGAGTGGTGGAGAATTAAGTCGCCTCATGTTAAGTGTACAATCGCTGGTTGCTGAAAAAATACAATTACCCACCTTGATTTTTGACGAGATCGATAGTGGCATCAGTGGTGAAGCGGCCATACAAGTAAGCCAATTATTGACAACAATCTCCAATCATCATCAAATTATTGCTATTACCCATTTACCTCAGGTAGCTGCAAAAGCTAAAGCACATTATCTAGTTTCCAAAAAAGAGCAGCAAGGACAGATCGTTGCCGATATACGACAACTCAACCATGATGAAAGAATAGATACACTGGCATCGATGCTTGGTGGTAAAGGAGCCACAGAATCGTCTCGAAAAACAGCCAAAGAATTAATGGGAAGATTATAATACTTAGTCATTCAAACTGACCTTTATTAGTATTTGAAATGAATTTCTTCATATATTCTGTGATCAGCACACCTATACTTTTACGCTTTGTATTCGGAAATTATCTTTTTCATAAAAACCAAAGCGTATGTATCATTCATTTCAAAGCAAGCACTCATTCAACATATTGAGTCTTGTATTATTAGCTTTATTTATTTTCATTTTATACTCACCCGTATTTTCTCAATTGGCTTCGGCAACACCACCCACGGGAGGATTTCGTATAGACGGTAATCTGATTGCAGGAACGCCAACTGCCAATGAAGGAGACTGGGTAGCCGGTACCAGTGGAGGGTATGTATTTTATAATACAGGTATAGCAGTAAATCCTACACATTCTAAACTAACCCGCGATTCTTATCACAGTACGGGAGATGATGTTTTTTCAGGATCTTCATTTACTCAGAATCCAAATGTATGGAAGTGGGTGAATGCCAGTGCGGCTAATAAGACGGATATCAGCAATGGCATGTATCATATTGCCAGTGACGGAGCTCAGAAATGGGTGATTATGGGTGGAGACCGTGAGGCCAATACCGGAACCAGTTATATTGATTTTGAATTTTATCAGGGATATCTCACCAAAAACAATAACGGCAGCTTCACCTCACTATCGGCCGACAGCACTTCACTCGCTGCCACCAACGGAAGAACAGTGGGTGATTTTGTTTTATCGATGGAATATACCAATGGGGGTGCGACAGCCACCGTTCACTATTACAGATGGGAACTTTCTGCGGGAACCTATCGTTATGTAGAATACAGTATCCCCAACGGCACAAGCGGACCTATGGCATTTGGGGCAAGCAACACTACAAATA
>JBKCGY010000280.1:0-4812 GCA_046303015.1 Bacteroidota bacterium
TTGCATTTAATTATAAAATTGTTTTTAAAAAGTAGGCTTCAACAGGAATTTTTCTTTAATGGAAATAAAAAGTATAACCAAGGCCTGGGAAAAAAGAGAATACCATCCTGTGTACTGGCTGGAAGGTGAAGAGGCTTATTATATTGATCAGTTGACAGATTACGCTCAAAAAAATATTTTAAGTCCCGAGCAATTTGATTTTAATCTCTCTGTTTTTTACGGTAAAGATTCAGATGCAGCGCAAGTGGTTAATGCCTGCATGAGATATCCGGTCTTTTCTGATCGCCAATTGATTATTCTTAAAGAGGCCCAGCATCTGAAAGATATTGAAAAGTTGGAGTCATATATCCTTAACCCGCTTTCCTCTACTATTTTAATTATTGCTTTTAAGGAAAAAAAGATTGATGGCAGAAGTAAGTTTGCAAAACTCATAAAAGATCATACTGTTTTTTTTCAGTCACTTAAATTGAAGGAAAATGAATTAGCCGGCTGGATCAATGATTATATTTTGTCGCAGGGATATAAGCCTACTCGGAAAACGGTATTTCTTCTGGCCGAACATATCGGAAATGATTTGAGTAAGATTGTGAATGAGATCGATAAGTTGTTCATTCATCTTTCAGACAGAAAAGAGATCACAGAAGAGGATATCGAATCCTGTATTGGCATCAGTAAAGAATATAATTTATTTGAACTGCAGCATGCTATCGGAAAGAAAGATTTTTCAGCATCGTTCAGAATCCTGCAATATTTTGAACATAACCCAAAAGCAGCACCGCTTCAATTATTGTTGCCGATCCTATACAGTTATTTTTCCAAGGTATATATGTTGTTGAATGCGAGAGGTGATGATAAATCTATTGCCGCGCAAACCGGTATCAATGCTTGGTTTATGAAGGATTACAGGCAGACAGCATCTATTTATGGTCATAACGGAATAGAAGCAGTCATGTTGCTGCTGCACGCCTATAACCTTAAAAGTGTTGGGGTGAATAACACTGGCAATAATGATGCCGCACTCATGAAAGAACTGCTTGGGAAAATGATGATTCAAAACTGATGAATAATATACTACATAATAAAGGGGTGAAGCTTTATCTGATTTTAGGCGCATTTTTTATTGCGAATGCATTAATTGCTGAAATCATTGGAGTAAAAATTTTTTCAATGGAAGAATCTTTAGGATTTGCTCCTTTAAAAATAAAACTACTGAATAATGAACTTTCTCTCAATCTGACGGCAGGTGTACTTTTGTGGCCGATCGTTTTTGTGATGACGGATATCATCAATGAATATTTTGGGGTTAAAGGAGTTCGTTTTTTGTCTTATTTGGCAGCCGGATTGATTGCTTTTGCCTTTATTATTTTTGTGTTGGCCATGAATTTAAGTCCGGCCGACTTTTTCATAACCAGCAAGCAGGGGAGCGGGGTGCCTGATATGGAAAAGGCTTATGAAGGTGTGTTGGGGCAAGGAGGTTTTATTATCATTGGGTCACTTACCGCATTTTTGTTGGGGCAGCTTATTGATGTGGTTGTTTTTCATAAAATCAAAGCTTTTACCGGTGAAAAGAGGATATGGTTAAGAGCAACAGGATCTACGCTGGTTTCCCAATTACTGGATAGTTTTGTTGTTTTGTTCATTGCTTTTTACATTGGGAGCAGGGTGAATAATGGAGGGGGCGATTTTGTATGGTCTTTTGAATTGTTTGTAGCAGTCGGAATTGTCAACTACGTGTATAAATTTTTCGTTGCGCTATTAATGACCCCGGTTGTTTATTTGGTTCATTATGGTATCGAACGATATCTGGGGAAAGATCTTGCAGCTGAGATGAAAATTGCGGCTATGTCAAACTAATATTCTATCATGCCTGTTTTCCCTATTTTAGATTATTTTCGCACCTATGTATGCCTATCTGAAAGGAAAATTTACACATAAATCCCCTACACAGATCATTGTGGATGTAAATGGTATCGGTTTTGACGTGCAGATCAGTTTGCATACCTATGAGGCTATGAGATCCTTGGATGAAGGTGTATTATTTGTTCATCAGATCGTAAAGGAAGATGCTCATTTATTGTTTGGTTTTTTTGATAAGACCGAAAAAGAACTTTTTTTACAACTCTTGAGTGTTTCAGGTGTGGGAGCGTCTACGGCACGTGTGATGTTGTCTTCACTCAGTCCGGCTGATTTGAGGGGTGCTATTATGACCGGTAACGAGTCGGCATTGGAGAGGATCAAGGGTATCGGAAAAAAAACGGCTCAGCGCATTGTTTTGGAACTGAAAGACAAAATGGTCAAAATAGGGATGGAAGAGCCGTCTTCAGTTTTGGTACACAATACTTTAGAGCAGGAAGCGTTAATAGCCATGAGTGCTTTGGGAATTGCCAGGAATATGGCTGAGGTTGCTATAAAAAAAGCGGTCAAAACGCAAGGTGTGTTTGGACAGGTGGAAGATTTGATAAAGGCTGCTTTAAAGTGCTTGTAAATAATTAAGAACTATACGCTTAGAGATTTGATTTTGACACTACGAAATATATCTGCCACCCTTTGTTTTTTCATGCTTTGGGGGATCTTTCTTTTAGACCCTCTGACAGGGTTTTCATTCCCTAATAAATCTAGCTTTGATACGATCCCTTCATCTGTTCAGTTAAGATTTCCCATTTATGACAGAAGAGGTGATGCCTTTCAGAATCCCGGACGCAACAGTTTTGACCTCAAAACACCCCAAACTTTTCAGGATTCAATCGTGTTTGATCCTGAGACTAAGAATTATATACTGTATGAGAAGGTCGGGCGAGGTTGGTATAGAAAGCCGGGTTTTATGACCTTCGATGAGATGTCTGCCTATAAGCAAAGAAAAGATGAGGTGGATTTTTTTCAGCGGAAATTAAATACGTTGTTGAACCTAAACAGGAAGATCTATGATCCTAAACTTAGGGTGCATGAAAGTTTTTTTAACCGACTCTTTAGTAATAAAGGACTTCCCAAAGTTGAAATTCGTCCTCAAGGTGATTTGACTGTAACGGCCGGATATATCGGCCAGAATATTAAAAATCCTACCTTGCCTGAACGGGCCAGAAGAAATGGAGGGTTTGACTTTGATATGCAGGCTAATTTTGGTCTGAATGCCAAGATCGGCGATAAATTAAATTTCCCTTTAACCTATAATACGCTGGCTAATTTTCAGTTTGAGAATCAGTTGAAATTAGATTACACAGGCGGTACGGATCAAGTTATAAAAAGGATAGAAGCCGGTAATATTGCATTTCCCGCACGCGGCTCATTAATGCCTGGCGCCTCTACACTTTTTGGTATTAAAACTGAGTTGCAGTTTGGTAAGTTATATGTCACAGGGGTGCTTGCGAATCAGAACAGCAGTCGTCAGCAAATGCAATTACAGGGAGGGACGGGTTTGCAGAATTTCATTGTGAAAGCGGATGAATATGAAGAAAACCGACACTTTCTGATCGGGCAGTATTTCCGGAAAAATTATAATAAAAACATGAAGAATGTGCCGGCAGTTACTTCGCCGGTTCAGATATTACGGATGGAGGTTTGGGTAACCAACCGCACGGGTACAACAACAGAGAATCGTAATGTAGTGGCACTTATGGATTTGTCTGAAAGGGATCCTTATAATACTGCGATCATTCCGCTTACCTCTAGCGATCTGCCTGATAATAATTCCAATGATCTCTATGGAAAGATCAAGAGTGATCCACTTATGAGGGATGCTTCCGTTGTTACAAGCCGGCTTGGTAATTTGGGCTTATTTGCTGTACAGGATTTTGAGCGCACTTTCGCAAGAAAGTTAAGGCCCGAAGAATATTATTTTAATCCACAGATCGGCTTTATTTCTTTAAATACCATTTTACAACCGGATGAAGTATTGGGCGTAGCGTATCAATATTCCGTAAACGGTAAGATCTATCAGGTAGGTGAGTTTTCCAATGATGTAACGCCCGATACGACTATTAATAATGCCGGGACGCAGAAGGTGATCTTTCTTAAGATGCTGAAAGCAACTTCACAACGCCCTAATCTTCCTATCTGGGATCTGATGATGAAGAATGTGTATGCGGTTGGATTCGGACAATTAGAGCGAAAGGATTTTAAATTCAATATTCTTTATCAGGAGCCCGGCGGTGGCGAGAAAAGATATATTCCCGAAGGGGAGGAGAAAGGCCGTCCAATCCTTGAACTCGTCAATTTGGATCGTTTGAATAATCAGAATGATCCTCAGCCGGATGGTGTTTTTGATTATGTGGAAGGGTTTACCGTCATTTCGCAGCAGAGTAGGGTTATTTTCCCTTTACTCGAACCCTTTGGGGCAGATCTGGAATATATTTTCAGAGGGCCGGATGCAACTGTTTTAAAACAGAAATACTTATTCTACCCGCTTTATGATTCGATTAAATGGGTGGCACAGCAATCTCCTCAGCTGAATCGTTTTGTATTCAAGGGGGTATCTAAAAGTGCAGGTGGTAATTCAGAAATTCCTATTGGTGCTTTCAATGTACCACAGGGATCTGTAACCGTTTCGGCAGGCGGCCAGAATCTTCGTGAAAATATAGACTACGTCGTAGATTATAACTTGGGTACGGTTAAAATCATCAATCAGGCAATTGTTAATGCTGGTATTCCTATCCAGGTAGGTTATGAGAACAATGCAACCTTCGGTATGCAGAATCGAAATTTTATGGGGCTGCGACTGGATTATAAGGCTATAGAGTTACCGAACAGGCAGCTAACCCTTGGAGGTGGAGTCATGAGGTTAAGCGAACGTCCCTTCTTTACAAAGATGAACTATGG
>JBKCGY010000281.1:0-3208 GCA_046303015.1 Bacteroidota bacterium
TTAAATGAAAAAGTTGTCAGGTTGTCCGTCTCGCCTCAGGCGAGACTTGTTGTCATTGTTATCATGGTTAAGTCAATAATCATGAGCAAAAAGTTAATAACGACGACAACAAAGACAACGAGGATAACTTATGGGTTTTGAACTTTGACTTTTGACTTATTTATTAAATATCTCCCCTGCCAACATCAACGCCTCTGCTAATGCGGCATTATTGAAATTTATATCTTCTCCTTTCTCTCTAAAATACTGTATCATCCACTCACTATCCATATTCCCCACCAGTTCATCATGGGCCATAGGGCAACCGCCTATGCCTTTCAGCGCCCCATCAAATCGTCGGCAACCTGCTGCATAAGCCGCCTCTAACTTTTCTTTTCTGTTTGTTGAAGTAGAATGTAAATGCACACCGATAGCAGTATCAGGCAATGCATCAATTAAAGATTTAGTGATCTTACCTACCTGTTCGGGTGTAGCCACACCAACCGTATCAGCAAGCGATAAAATTTTTATGCCTCTTTTTACCAATTGATTGGCCCATTGAAAAACAATCTCCTCAGACCATGCGTCACCATAAGGATTACCAAACCCCATAGACAAGTACACGACAAATTCTTTATGAGAGCGCACACAGATCTCCTGAATTTTTTCTACTCTTATTAAAGCGTCTGCAATAGAGCTATTAGTATTGCGTTGTTGAAATGTTTCAGAAACCGAAAAAGGAAAACCTATATATTGAATGTGCTCATATTGCGCTGTATCTTCCGCACCTCTTTCATTGGCAATAATGGCCAATAATTTAGATGAGGTAGAAGATAGATCAAGTCCTTTTAACACTTCGGTTGTATCTGCCATTTGCGGAATCGCTTTGGGCGATACAAAACGTCCGAAATCAATCGTATCAAATCCGACCTTTAGCAAGGCATTGATATATTGTATTTTTTTTTCTGTGGGGATCCATTCCTTCCATCCCTGCATCGCATCGCGTGGGCATTCGATTAATTGTAATGGGGCAAGCATTTTATTTAATTATTCTTGATCTTCATTTGTAAAATTAAATTATAGAACCATTATTATTGTTACTTTCTTTGTCATTGCTACAAAGAAAGTAAGTACCGTCATCCTGAGCGTAAGCGAAGGATCTCCTTATGGAGAACGCTTCGAAAAATGAGATGTTTCGCTGACGCTCAACATGACGGGCAAACCCGATCGCTCCGTGCGTTTTGCCTGGCTCACTCACATCTTTTAACTATCAACTTATATGAATTTATCTTGCTAATCCTAGAATCTTAAGAATCCTGATTCAGACAACCGCCAACTTCCAACCTCCAACCGACAACCTACAACTTCCTTCTCTGCCTCATCGCCTCATACAATATCATTCCTCCGGCAACAGACACATTTAGTGATTCAAACCCATGATGCATGGGTATACTGAATGATTCATCACAGATTTTCATCAAAGCAGGATAAATCCCATTTTCTTCTCCACCTAATACAATGGTAACTGGTTCATCCAGTTTACAATTGAAAAGAGATGACTTTGCAGTCATTTCAGAAGCAAGCACTTTTATACCATTGAGATGCAATGTATCTACCGCTTGCATCAGACTTCTTACTCCGCAAACGGGAATCTGCTCCAGTGCACCAGCACTGGTAAGCATCGCATCTTCATTGAGTGTGCCTACCCCTTTCTCAGGAATGATAATAGCATGTACGCCGCAACATCGGGCAGTTCTGGCAATGCCGCCAATATTTCGAATATCAGTGATACTATCCAGCATAACAAATAAGGGAACCTCCCCTTTTTCATTCACCTGATTGATGATATCCTGTAAATCGTAATAATGAATCAGTGATTTTTGTGCTACACAACCCTCATGGCCCTCTATATGAAAGTGATTGATTTTTTCAACAGGTACTTTTACTACAGGTACGTTATTTTCTGCTGCCCGTGTTTTGATTTCATTAAAGAATGGGATGGCGGGGAATTGCTGAATATAAATTTTATCCAAAACCACACCGGATTTCATAGCATCCAATACCTTTTCAGGCCCGGCAATAAGCGATGATTTTTTGGGACGATTTTGCTGTTTGGGGCGATGACGATTCACAAAAAAAGTTGTCATTGTTGTCTGTCTAGCCTGCAGCTAGACTGTTATCAGGTTATCACGACAACCAAGAAAACCCGAAAACATTTCATCTCGCTTGAGGCGAGATGAAATTGACAACGTTAAAAAAATATTTGGTTTTGACTTTTGCCTTTTGACTTTATTTCAACCCAAACGCCTTCTTCACTTTCGATACGTAATCCAGCTTCTCCCAGGTGAATAATTCCACCTTCACTTTCTTAGCCTTTCCGTCCGGAGATACGAAGGTTTTCTCTACCACTTTGGATTCACGACCCATGTGACCATAGGCTGCAGTTTCACTATAAATAGGATTTCTGAGTTTCAGTCTTTGCTCGATGAAATAAGGACGCATGTCAAATATGCCCTCAACAATTTTAGCAATCTGCCCATCGGTTAAACCCACTTTTGAGGTTCCGTATGTATTTACATTTATAGATGTCGGCTTCGCAACACCGATCGCATAAGAAACCTGTACCAGTACTTCATCACAAAGTCCGGCCGCGACTAAATTCTTGGCAATATGACGTGTTGCATAAGCAGCGGAACGATCCACTTTGGAAGGATCTTTCCCGCTGAAGGCACCACCACCATGGGCTCCTTTGCCACCATAAGTATCTACGATGATTTTTCTTCCGGTCAATCCGGTATCACCATGAGGGCCACCAATTACAAATTTCCCGGTGGGATTAATATGATAAGTAATATCGTTATTGAAGAGCTTAGCGTATTTCTTGTATTTAGTTTTGATACGAGGAATCAGAATATTGATCACATCGGCTTTGATCTTCGCCAGCATCTTGGCTTCGCTGTCAAAATCATCATGTTGTGTAGAGATCACAATCGCATCAATACGAACTGGGCGATTATTGTCATCATATTCCAATGTAACCTGACTTTTTGCATCCGGACGTAGATAAGGCATTTTGGAATTCTTCTCTCTACGAATAGCAGCCAACTCAATCAATAAATTATGTGCAAGATCAAGGGCAAGCGGCATATAATGTTCCGTTTCGTTAGTTGCATAACCAAACATCATCCCCTGATCACCGGCACCCTGTTCTTCTTTTTTCTTTCTATCA
>JBKCGY010000282.1:0-3039 GCA_046303015.1 Bacteroidota bacterium
GATCATCCCGGGAAACATATATCGACTATTTTTTACCGTTAGTAAAGAGGCCCCCCGTTCACCTGTCCACTGGATAGTGAACCGCATGTTGATCGCATTTCCATTGGCATCTTTCACTTCCAGGCGGACGTTGTGAGGCTCGGTATCATTCAATTCAATACAGCCCGACTGGGTTCCTTTAAAATATATGGGAAGCTGATCCCCGGGCAATGGGGTCACGTGCTGCCAATAAGCGCCACCCGATTTCTTAATGCGGTAATCGATATGCGCATTTAAATAACGGGTTTGTAAATAATCAATGCCGTCAAGCTGAAATCCGCTCACTGGCTCATCATCCAAATAAAGTAATGTCTGATAAATCCCATTTGCATTTGGAACTCCTGTCATGCGATCCGTTGCCCCGATAGCAAGTCCAATTTTATTAGATGATACTTTTATGTTACCGCCTGCGATAGTGTGCCCTCCCGCTCCATGTATGACCGGATACATCCTGGGCTGCTGTTCATAGGTGCTATTATTTCTATCATATATGGCTATCCTTTGCAAATCGGGAGGAGTTACATCATATAATTTATGAATCAGCAGCGGATTGATACAAGCATCATCTTCCGTTCTTCTGATTTCATAATGCACATGCGGTCCGGCAGAGGCACCGGTATTCCCACTGTAGCCAATAAAATCTCCCTTTTTTACCGGGAATCGTTCTTTTTCAAATTCCACATCTCCTTTCCATTTTTCTTTTTTATACTGACCTGTCTTAATAGCTTTCAAAACCTGCGGCGGAAATGTATTCATATGACAATAGAGCGTAGTCAGACCATTATAATGATTAACATACGTAGCGTTACCAAAACCTTTTGGATCAATTTTTACTTTGGCAATCCATCCATCGGCAGGTGCGTAAACGGGTAAATTTTCTTTTCGCAAGGTGAAAAGATCGAGCCCCATGTGAAAATGGTTATTGCGCAACTCTCCGAAATTAGCGTTGAGTTTAACAGGGATATTCATCGGATAGGCAAAGGCATTTTCAGGATACTTTTTGGGAGGAAAAACCTGAGCCATTCCATTTAAGGAAAAAAAACTTACAAGTGTCAACCAGATGATAAATCGCATAAGCAAAATTAATTGAAGAAACAGATAACTGATAACAGACAACCGACAACTTTACTTACTTTTGCAGCCAAATTTCCCCCATGCCCAGAGATACCTCCATAAAATCAGTCCTCATTGTCGGAAGCGGACCCATTATCATTGGACAGGCCTGCGAATTTGATTACTCCGGCTCACAGGCAGCCAGAAGTTTAAGAGAAGAAGGGATTAAAGTCATCCTGATCAATAGCAATCCCGCTACAATCATGACCGACCCGATGATGGCGGATAAAGTATATCTCCTTCCGCTGACAGTAGAAAGCATTGAACAGATTATCGAGGAAAATCAGCATACCGATTTACATATTGATGCCGTATTGCCTACCATGGGTGGACAAACTGCGCTGAATCTTTGTAAAGAAGTAGATGAATTGGGGATATGGGAGAAATATGGGGTGCGCATGATTGGGGTGGATGTGAAAGCGATTGATACGGCCGAAGACCGTGAAAAATTTCGCCAGCTGATGTTGCAGATCGGTGTAGGAGTCGCTCCTTCGAAAGTAGCCAATTCTCTTTTAGAAGGGAAAGAATTTGCGCAACAAATTGGTGTGCCTTTGGTAATTCGTCCTTCCTTTACACTCGGTGGAACAGGTGGCGGTTTTGTCAATACTAAAGATGAGTTAGATGCTGCTTTAGATCGCGGATTGAAAGCAAGTCCGATTCATGAAGTGCTGGTAGAAAAAGCTTTGATCGGATGGAAAGAATTTGAACTGGAATTATTACGCGACAAGAATGATAATGTTGTAATTATCTGTACGGTAGAAAATTTTGATCCGATGGGTGTGCATACTGGTGATAGTATCACGGTAGCGCCGGCCATGACACTGAGTGATACCGCCTTTCAGAATATGCGCAACATGGCGATTAAGATGATGCGCTCCCTTGGAAATTTTGCGGGCGGATGTAATGTGCAGTTTGCGCTTAATCCGGAAAACGAAGAGATTATTTCTGTTGAAATCAATCCGCGTGTAAGTCGTTCCTCTGCTTTGGCAAGTAAGGCCACTGGATATCCTATTGCTAAAATCGCTTCTAAACTGGCGATTGGTTATACACTGGATGAATTGAAGAATCAGATCACGCAAACCACTTCTGCCTATTTTGAACCCGCACTGGATTATGTGATTGTAAAAATCCCTCGCTGGAATTTTGATAAATTCAAAGGGGCAGATGATCGTTTAGGATTACAGATGAAGAGTGTGGGTGAAGTCATGGGCATTGGAAGAAGCTTCGCCGAAGCCGTACAAAAAGCCTGTCAGAGTTTAGAGAATAATGCCGTAGGGCTCGGGTATTACGGACAAAGTCTGATGCATGCTGAAGAATTGATTGAATACATCAAAACACCGAAATGGGATCGCATCTTTCGCATAAAAGATGCGTTGATGGCAGGAGTGAGTGTAAAGACTATCGTAGAAGCGACTAAAATTGATCGCTGGTTTATATATCAGATACAAGACATCGTAAATATAGAAAAAGAGCTATCCAAACACGATATGAAGTCGTTGCCTGAAGATCTACTACGCAATGCCAAAAGAATGGGCTTTGGTGATGAGCAGATCTGTCGCATCATGAAAGACGGCACGGAAGACGAACTCTATGAAAAAAGAAAGGCACTCGGCATTAAGCGCGTATACAAAATGGTGGATACCTGCAGTGCAGAGTTTGAAGCGAAGACGCCGTATTTCTATAGTACGTTTGAGTGATGTTGAAGGTTGAAGGTTGGCCGTTAAATTATAAAATGGTTCGTGAGGACACGAACCATTTTCATTTTACCGAATGCAGGCGAAAGATTTTTCGCCCCTACTTCATTGATTTTATAAACTCAACAAACTATCCGTAAACCGAATAGCCATTTCTAATCGCTGCTGGTAATCGCCGGATATTTCAACCCAG
>JBKCGY010000283.1:0-7200 GCA_046303015.1 Bacteroidota bacterium
CAATACAACTGGTGTATTATTATTAACCAATGATGGTGAGTTGACTCAAAAATTATCTCACCCCTCCTATCAGGTAAAAAAGATATATGAGGTAACACTGGATAAACCTCTGGAGAAAACCGATTTTCAACAACTCCTGAAAGGTGTGGTACTTGAAGATGGTTTCATTGCACCGGATGCATTAGGTTATGCCGATGCAAAAAATAAAAAAATTATCGGGATTGAAATACATAGTGGGCGCAATCGCATAGTAAGAAGAATGTTTGAGCATCTGGGATATGATGTAAAAGGCTTGGACCGAGTGATGTTTGGCAATCTGACTAAAAAAAATGTAGACAGGGGAAAGTGGAGATTTCTTACCGAAAAAGAAATTCGATTATTGAAATTCCTGAATAAATCTTTTATAAAAGTTAAGCAGAGTACAAAGCACAAGAACAGAGATGAAGCATAAAATTGAGATCCTGGCGGAAAACGAAAACTGGATTGCGATTAATAAACCTTGCGGCTTATTATCTGTGCCCGACAGGGAGCAATCTGAAGTCTCATTAAAAGATATGCTGAACGAGAAATACGGAAAGGTGTGGACCGTTCACCGCCTTGACCAACCTACCAGTGGCATTATTCTCTTTGCCAAAAATGAAACGGCCCATAAATATTTATCCCGGCTATTCGAAAACAGACAGGTAAACAAGTTTTATGTGGGGCTTGTGCACGGTATAATGAATGAAAAAAAGGGAAGTGTTATTGCGCCAATCATGGAGCACCCTGTAAAAAAAGGATTCTATCATACTCATGCCAAAGGCAAATACGCACACACCGACTATGAGGTATTGGAAGAACACGGACAATATAGCTGGATGAAATTTCAGATACATACCGGAAGAACCCATCAAATTCGTGTGCACATGAAACAACTGGGAGCTCCGTTGGTATGTGATGAGATCTATGGAACCGGCACCCCTTTACTCCTCTCTTCCATCAAAAGAAAAAAATTTAAATTATCTAAAGCTGACGAAGAAGAAAGGCCGCTGCTCAACCGACTCGCTTTGCATGCATACATGCTGGGATTAAAAGATATAGATGGGAAAGAGGTTTCGCTGGAAGCTCCTATCCCTAAAGATTTACGCGCAACGCTACAGCAACTGGAGAAGTGGTGTGGATAATTAGTAACTCGGAACATTATCTACTACAGCCAACCTAAAACTTTTGGGTTTTGACTTTTGCCTTTTACTTCTATAGATAAATCTCCAACAACCCTTCCGGCAAATCAGTATGTACTTGTTTTTTAGGATGATTGATTTTTTCTATAGTAGACTCGTTTAGCGGAATTAAAACTTCTTTCTCATTAATAAATAACCTGCAAAGAATCTGATGTGGTTGCTCAATTACTTCATCAATCACACCTAAAACTGTTTCTTTATCCAATAGTGTATAACCGATTAAAGAGATGGGGGCCGATTTGCCGGCCAGCTTTCTGAAATCCTCATCTAATACCCATACTTTTTTTGAACAAAGCTGATGTGCTTTTTCTTTGGTATGAATCCCTTCTAATTTCACGAAGGTTTCAGATTCACTTTTCGACTTCGCTTTCTCTATGAAATAAGGTAAAAATTTACTTTTCCCTTCTTCAATAAAAATGGCCTTTACCCCTTTGAAATCTGAATTTTTACCTAATTCATGCTGTAGCACCAATTCTCCTTCCAGACGAAAAGTAGCCGCAAAATAACCAATACTGAAATATTCACTCATAACCTCCGTATTTGATTGAAAGTATCCGGATGGACTTATGAAGAAAAGATGTTATGGCGCAGGTACATTAACAACTTTTGCAGGTTGTTGTATGTCCAGCAATTCGACTTCAAAGATCAAATGCTCATAGGGCTTGATGCGAGGAGGTGCACCCTGCATACCGTAACCCAGCATTGAAGGGATATATATTTTAGCTTTCCCTCCTTTTGCCACCATCTTCATTCCTTCTTCAAACCCTTGAATGCTGCCCATCTGCCCTACCACAATTTTGAATGTATCGGTGTGTCCGAAAGAAGAATCTACATTAGTGTCGAACTTATCCCCTTTCAGATTAGTGCCGGTATAATAAATTGAAAGTTGCTTACCTGAATCCGGTAAGGCCCCGCTCCCTTGTCTTACCATCTCCACATAAGCCCCAGCAGGTGTTTTAACAGCATTGATCTTTTTGGATTTGAGATAAGCTCCTACTTCTTCAATATCTCTTTGCTTCTGTAATTCCATTTCCTTATTGAGATTCATTTGTGCAACCGGTATATCGGTATACATATCCAGAACTCTCAACTTGATCGTGATCTTATCCCCCTTCTTCATACCCTGCGGCATACTCCCCCCCTGTAATTTCGCAATCGTATCTATGCTCTGAACCACAACTGCACTATCACCCACATAGAGCATAGGAAAGATTTCAGAAATATCATAACTTCTGGTTGCGCTATCGATCATCGCAAAAGCCGGAATCTTACCGAAGGAATTATAGGTAACCGAATCTCCCTGCGTGACTAACACATGAAACTTAATAACAGCACCCGGCTTTACTTGCTGTCCTTTTTTCTTGGCCGGGATGATCTTATAGATCAATCCGCTTTTTGTTTTTTGAAATGGATCACTGCAGGAAGTAAATAAGGAAGAAAAGATGGTCAGGATAATAACAACATAAGAAATTCTCATTGTATGGTTTTTAATTTGTAAAAGCATATTTGTATTAATAAGATCTTAATTGAGTGGCATATTCTTGCAGGGCATGTTTGAACTGATTCAGATTTTGCTCCAAACTATCGTCACTTTCACCGCCGGCTGCATTAAAATGCCCACCTCCATTGAAATGTCTGCGTGCAAAAGTATTGCAATCAAATTCACCTTTACTGCGGAAGCTCCATTTTCTTTTTTCGTCTCTGTCGATCAATAATGCCGCCAGCTTTATTCCCTGAATACCGAGGGGATAATTGACTAATCCTTCTGTATCGCCTGTTTTGATATGATATTTCAGGAGGTCCTGTTTGGTCACCCATATCAGAGCCGTGTTCATTTCATAGTCTACTTCCAGACGGTGCGTAAGTATGTGCCCAATGAAACGATATCGGTTCTCCAGATAATTATCGTAGATCAATTCATGAATTTCGGTATGCTGCAAGCCATTGCGCTTGAAAGAAGCAACCATTTCGTGAACACCTGCAGTAGCAGAAGAGAATCTGAACGAACCTGTATCTCCCATCACGCCGGCATATAGACATTTCATGATCGGATCATTGATGCGATCAGCATATCCGCTCTCACAAATAAAATCATAGATCATCTCGCTGGTGGAACTTTTTTGGATATTGCTAATCCCCCAATGAAATACATCGAGTTGCGGTTCTCTGTGATGATCGATAAGGATTTTTTTAGCCGATGATCTTTCAAGGGAAGACGCCATTCTTTTGGTACGATTTAAAGCATTGAAGTCAAGGCAGAATATCCAATCAACTTGCTGGATCAGCGATTCTGCTTGCTGCTGATGACTTTCAAAATCGATTACCAGATCACAACCCGGCATCCAGTTGAGGAATGCGGCCCAGTTAGTAGGAGAGATTACTGTAACTGTATGTTGTAAGGAACGCAAAAAATGATATAACCCGAGGGAAGACCCCATGGCATCCGGATCCGGTTTTTGATGCGTGGTAATAACAATATTACAAGGCTTCTGAAGAAGGGGGTATAATAGATTGATTGCCTCCATAAAGAAGGCAAAAGTAGGGGAAAATACAGTATGGTTCCTTAACTTTGCCGCCCATTAAACTATAAACAATGAGCAACCGTACATTTACGATGATTAAGCCTGATGCGATGAAAAAAGGCTATGCCGGTAAAATTCTGGATCATATTTTACAGGCAGGTTTTCGCGTGGTAGCACTAAAGCAGTTGCATTTGTCTCCTGCACAGGCAGGCAAATTCTATGAAGTGCATAAAGAGCGACCCTTTTATGGTGAGCTGGTAGAATTCATGAGTAGTGGAGTGATTATTGCTGCCATTCTGGAGAAAGACAATGCCGTGGCAGATTTCAGAAAATTAATTGGCGCAACGGATCCGGCGAAAGCTGATGAAGGAACGATCCGTAAATTATATGCAAGTTCGGTCGGAGAAAATGCAGTACACGGAAGTGACAGTGATGAGAATGCTCAGATTGAAGGATCCTTTTTCTTCAGTGGACTGGAACAGAATTAATCACAATATCAAATCGATATAGCGCCCCGAATTTTCGGGGCTTTTTTATGTCCTCGACAACTTGTTCGTTGGTCGTTGTTCGTTTATCGTTTCTCGTCTTTCGAAAAAGAGCCAAGACAACCCAGACAGATATGAGAACCACGAGAAAAATGACAACATTTTTTTGGTTTTGACTTTTGACCTTTGACTTTTCTGACACCATGATACCACGACACCATGACATCACGATTTATTGTACCTTGTGTAAGTTAAATTTTCGTGCATGAAAGGTTGGATCCAGCGATGGTGGAAACGGATTGGTCCGGGTTTTATCACCGGCGCCGGCGATGATGATCCGTCGGGGATAACAACGTATACACAAGCCGGCGCCGCATTCGGTTTGCAACCATTATGGACCGCATGGCTCAGTATCCCGCTCATGATCTCCATCCAGGAAATGTGCGCACGTATCGGTCTGATTCAACAAAAAGGTCTTACGGAAGTCATCAAAGGTCATTATTCGAAATGGATCTTATATGTAGTGCTGCTTCTCTCCTTCCCCGCCATCACCTTAAATATCGGCGCCAACATTGCTGCCATAGGAGCAGTAGGACATATGCTATTCCCTTCTTTAGACTCCAACTTCATAGCGCTCGGATTTATTGTGCTAATGCTGTGGCTCATGATTCAGTTTCCCTATAAAAAAATTGCCGGAGTTTTAAAATGGATCTGTTTTGTATTGCTGGTTTACGCCATAGTACCCTTTCTTTATCCGCAATCCATCACAAAAATTCTTACCTATTCATTGATCCCTCACATACAATGGAATGCCGAATTCGCTGCCATGCTGGTAGCCATTTTAGGCACTACCATTTCTCCTTATCTTTTCTTCTGGCAGGCTAATATGGAGAAAGAAGAGATCATTCACAAGCATATGATCGTAAGCAATCGTATGCTGAAAGCTATGCGACTCGATGTAAAGATTGGTATGATATTCTCAAACCTGATCATGTATTTTATCATACTAACCGCAGCCACTGTATTTCATCAAAATAAAATTTTTCAAATCAATACTGTACACGAAGCCGCTGAAGCTCTGTTCCCGCTCGCAGGCAAGTTCGCTTACTTACTATTTAGCATAGGGATTCTCGGCACCGGACTACTGGCCATACCCATTCTATCGGGTGCACTTAGCTATATGATGGCAGAAACATTCAACTGGCCAGACGGACTGGATAAAAAATTCAATCAAGCGAAAGGATTTTATATTACGATGATGGTTTCAATGATCCTTGGCTTCAGTATTCACATTCTTAATATATCCCCTATCAAAGCATTATGGATAACGGCTGTACTTTATGGATTGATTGCCCCTTTTTTAATTGGATTAATACTACATATTTCGAATAGCGACAAGATTATGGGGAAACATACGAATACAAAAAAACAAAACTTCTGGGGAGCTGTAACACTTGTTTTAATGGCAGGATCAGCCCTTTTTTATCTTTTCAGCACCTTAACCAATAACTAACAACCTACAAAAATTGCTCGTTTATCGTCATACGAAAAAGAACAACGGTTATTGGGTTTTGACTTTTGACCTTTGACTGAAATATTCATCTCCCATACACCGTCTTATTCACCTCCGGAGGAAGGAACGGTGAAGCATCGCCTCCATTGCGAATGACATCACGAACAAGCGTAGACGCTACGGAAGTGTACTGAGGCAAGCAGGTTAGATAAATGGTTTCAATACTTTCATCCAGGCTGCGGTTCATGTCAGCAATAGCTTTCTCATATTCAAAATCATTCACATAACGAATTCCTCTGAGTATATACTGAGCACCGATCTTTTTACAACATTCAACCGTCAGCCCTTCATACACCACCACATCAATTCTTTTTTCATGGGCAAAAATTTCGCGGATCCAATTCAAACGCTGCTCCTCAGAGTACATCGGCACTTTCCCCGCATTGCGACCAATACCAATATATAATTTATCAAACAAAGGAAGAGAACGCTCAATAATATCCAAATGCCCAACTGTAATGGGATCGAATGTTCCGGGAAATAAAGCAATACGCTGCATACTTTAAATTAAGTATATCAAAATAAATCGAAACCCAATTATTAATTAATTCAACCCTCTGAAATCCACCGGCACCAGCTTGCTCACTCCAGCCTCCTGCATTGTTACTCCATAAATCACATCTACTGCTCCCATTGTCATTTTATTATGCGTAACAATGATGAATTGAGAATTCTCACTGAATTTGCGAATCATATTGGTAAACTTGCTCACATTGGCATCATCCAGTGGTGCATCCACCTCATCGAGTATACAGAATGGTGCCGGCTTAATGAGATAGATCGCAAAAAGCATAGCTGTTGCCGTTAGTGTTTTTTCTCCCCCACTCAATTGTGTAATACTGCTTGGGCGTTTGCCTTTTGGCTTAGCCACAATATCAATTCCTGTTTCGGCCAGATTATCAGGATTTTCCAGAACCATATCCGCTGTATCTTCTTCCGTAAACAAAGCCTTGAACACTTTCTGGAAATTCTCCCTCACCTGATTAAATGTATCAAGAAAACGTTGGTTCGCTGTTGCTTCTACTTCCTGAATCGTTTGCAATAATGATTCCTTTGCACTTACTAGATCATTTTTCTGTTCTACAATAAATTCATAACGCTTACGCATTTCCTCAAATGCTTCTATAGCTGTAGGATTCACCTCACCCAGATTTTCAATACGCTTCTTGATCTTATCAACAGAAGACTGCAATTCATCAACCGACTCATCTCCGGTTCTGGGCTCTTCAATAACATCCTCGATATTAACCTTAAATTCAACACTTAATCTTTCTTTGGTACCGCTTAAATGCAGCTTCAGATCATTTAATTTATCCTTAATCTCATTGATCAACTGATCCGCTTGCTCTTTTTCTTTTAATTTAAGGCGGAGTGTACTTTCTTTATCGCCCAATAGATTT
>JBKCGY010000284.1:0-5834 GCA_046303015.1 Bacteroidota bacterium
ATTATTCTTACAACATGTAGCGCAAACATCAACTGCGCCTCTTGCCATTGAGATGGTAAAGGCTGAGGGTTGTAATATGTGGGATGCAGGAGGTAAACAATATATTGATCTTATAGGGGGCATCAGTGTGTGTAATGTAGGTCATCGTCACCCTAAAGTGCTTGCAGCCATGCAGGAGCAGATGCAACAGTATCTGCATGTTATGGTCTATGGTGAAATGATTCAATCGCCTCAGGTATTATATGCCAAAATGTTGGCGGATCATTTACCGGCTTCTTTAAACAGTGTGTATTTTACGAATTCAGGATCCGAAGCAACGGAAGGTGCTATGAAGTTGGCTAAAAGATTCACGGGCAGAGCGCAGATGCTCTCTTTTAAAAACAGTTATCACGGTAGTACGCAGGGTGCACTTAGCGTAATGGGAGATGAATACTGGAGAAATGCATTCAGACCTTTATTGCCGGGGATTGTACATGCTGACTATAATGAGGATGCTTCTCTAGATTTCATCACAAAAGATACGGCTTGCGTAATTGCAGAGACGATTCAGGCAGAAAAGGGTGTCAATGCACCTTTAAAATCCTGGATGCAGGCATTAAGAAAAAAATGTACGGAGACTGGCACCTTGTTAATACTAGATGAAATTCAATGTGGTTTTGGAAGAAATGGTACCCTCTGGGCTTTTGAGCAATTTGATATTATTCCTGATATTTTATTACTTGGAAAAGCATTGGGTGGGGGTATGCCGCTGGGCGCATTTATTGCCAATCGGGATATCATGATTATGCTCTCAGATGATCCCGTACTCGGACATATCACCACTTTTGGTGGTCATCCGGTTTGTTGTGCTGCCGGTAAGGCTGCGTTTGAAGTGTTGCTCGAAGAAAAATGGGTTGCCGATGTTTTTGAAAAGGAACAATGTTTCCGCAGTGCGTTGCAACATTCATTGATCAAAGCGATTCGTTCATGCGGGCTCATGATGGCGATTGAATTCAGCAGTGATATTATTTGTAAAAAAGTGATTGACCTCGCTATAGAAAAAGGGGTGTTTACCGATTGGTTTTTATTTGCGCCGCATTGTTTACGCATTGCACCCCCGCTTTCCATTACAAAAGAAGAAATTGAGGAGGCCTGTACGGTTTTAAGGAAGGTGATGGATGAGATTGATTCTTAATTCAGGCTTGCAGGGTCAAATACTTCCTCCGTTTGTGTTCTTTCTTCATTCCATTCAATGATGAAATTATTTTTCCCTTCTCCGGAAAGAATCCGCATGTATTGTTGTTGCGATAATTCCAGTAACGACAAGAAAAGAAAGATGGCATGTATTCTGTTTTCGCAGACTGAGAAGAGATTTTCGAAAGCTACTGTTTTTTCTTTCTTCACCCAGTTGAACATATAATCTCTGCTGCCTTCCATTGTGTAGTTGTACTGAACGACAGTATGCACCGGTGCATTCAACCGATCATGCTGACGCAGCATTACCTTTTCAAAAGCCTTCATCAGCTTGAAGAGCGTAATGGCTTGTATTTCGGTGCCTTCACCTGCTTCCTCTCCGATCTCTGCCATCTCCTTTACGATATTTCCCCGCTTCACCATTAACATACGCTGCGCTTCCATTTCTGCCATTTCCAGAGATACTTCCTTGAAGCGTTTATATTCCAGGATCTTATCTACCAACTCTTGCCGAGGATCGATTTCATTGCCCTGATCATCCAGTTCTTTACGAGGAATGAGCATTTTGGCTTTGATGCGCATGAGTGTGGAGATGAATAAAATAAACTCACTGCTCAGCTCAATATTTAATTGTTCGCTTTGATGGATATAATCCAGAAAATCGTTGATGATCCTTGTAATCGGAATATTGTATATATCCAGTTCGTCTCTTTCAATAAAAAAAAGCAGGAGGTCGAACGGACCTACAAATTGCGGAAGTTGTATCTGATAATTGGTATGTTGCAAATCAGTAAATTTTCAATGCTCCCTATATTGGGATTGTAAAAATACGCAAATGCGCGGGATTAGAATTTAGCGGTAAAGCCTACCCCGAGCAGACTTTTCAACTGAGTACCCAGAAGGCCACCCGTATTTACATTTTCTACATCGTGATCATAGATCAGGTCAAAATTATAAGTGACACTAATGTATTTGTTGACCTTCATATTGAATACATTAGTCCAGAATACATCTATGTTTTGCGGCTCTCGTTTATAATTGCTGAACAGATCGAAACGGGATACATAATTGATGTTTTTGGCAACATCTCTTTTTACCTGTATGGAAGAAAAGGCACCTATTTCGTTGATGGAATTTGCGTTCTCAGGGATTTTGTATAATTCTCTAAGTGCCACTTGGTTGACGATGATCCAGCGGCTGGTTATGGGGGAAACGAAGATGTCGATGCCGTTGGTTGGCTTATAATTGATACCGGGAGAGATCAGCAGAAACGCCGGCGAGAAGAAGTCTGAATTTCTATTTGCGGGAGTGCTGCTGTAATCAAAACCTTCCGTAAACTGGGTTCTGATATTCCCCAGCAAGGTGACACTCCATTTGCTTTTATCGATAGCGTATCCCAATTTGGAGAGTAGATCTATACGGTCATCGTTTTTTCGGGTGCCTATGCTGGAGGCATTGACAATACCATACTGTCCGTTAAAAGTATTATCCCAGGAGAGCTTGTTTTTCTTATAGAAGGCGAAAGCCTGAATGATGGAGTTGATGGAGAAGGAGGATTCCTCAGCACCGGCAGCCCAGTTCTTGCTTGCTCCCTGGCTAAGATTGAAGGTAAAGATTCCTCCTGTGGTCCAGCCTTCTTTTTGCTCATCCTCTTTTTTGATGGTTTTACTGCTTTCTTTCTGCAGATTTTTGATCTGGGCATCCTGCGCAAAAAGGTGCTGATGGATACAAAAGAACAAAGTGAGAGTAAGAATTTGCTTCATGTTGTTTTGGTTCTAATTAATTCGTGAAAATAGGAAATTTATCATTTGCCATAGCGAGGGGTTTTAAACCCCTCGCTATGGGGCTTATTTTAACGGCATAGCCTCATACCTTTGCGCCTTAATATACCATAATGGTTAAATGGCTCATCTTTTTATTGCTCTGTCTGATCTGGGGCAGTTCATTCATCCTTATGAAACTGGGTATGAAAGTGTTGAGCCCTTACGAAGTGGCTTCTCTGAGGATGCTTAGTGCCGGTCTGGTTTTACTTCCTTTTTTTCCTAAAGCATGGAGAAATACGAACTCAAAAACTCGTTCCATTGCCTTGCTGACCGGACTCCTAGGTAGTTTTTTTGCAGCTATTCTTTTCTGCCTGGCTGAGACATCCATCAATAGTTCCGTTGCCGCTATTTTGAATGCCACAACACCACTTTTCGTAATGATTGTTGGCCTGCTCTTTTTTAAACGATCCACCACCATCATTCAGGTTGCAGGTATTCTGATTGGTTTTATCGGCGTTCTCTTGCTCTTTCTCCCATCTTTACAGGCTCATGATGTTTCCTTTACGGGCCATGCTTTATTGGTATTACTGGCTACTGTTCTGTATGGGTTCAATGTCAATATTGCCAACAAATCATTACAGAATACCCCTCCTTTATATATAGCAACGCTTGCTTTTGGTATGCTGTTGCCACTGGATGCACTGATGTTATTTCAGCAGGGATTTTTTCATAAAGAAGTGTTCGATGAGCCATTGTTGAAAGCCCTGGCATCTTCTGTTGTGTTGGGTGTTTTAGGTACTGCTTTTGCTACCTGGTTGTTTTATATATTGATGCAAAAGGCAGGTCCGCTTTTTTCATCGATGGTAACATACGGACTTCCTTTTGTTGCGATTGGATGGGGGGTAATGGCTGGGGAAACGATTAGTTCCACCGTTTTTGTTGCACTGATCTTGATCTTATCGGGAGTATATCTTGCTAATAAGAAAAAAAGCCCTTAAAAGGGCTTTTTTAACTCAGATGCTCATGATCTCTTTTTCCTTAGACTCAAGGTGTTTGTCTATCTGTCGGATAAAGTCATCAGTCAGCGTCTGAACTTCTTTTTCGGTGTCTTTCGCTGCATCTTCACTTAATCCTTCTTTCTGTAATTTTTTTATTTGTTCGATGGAATCTCTTCTGATATTACGCACGGCCACTTTGGAATGTTCACCTTCCCCATTAACTTTTTTTACGAGTTCTTTTCGGCGCTCCTCTGTTAGAGGCGGCAAAAATAAACGGATCAGATTACCATCATTTTGAGGCGTAAGACCGATGTTGGAATTAATAATGGCCCTTTCTATCGGCTGTAACATATTTTTTTCCCAGGGTTGGATAGTCAGCGTACGGGCATCTGTTACACTTACATTCCCTACTTGTTGTATCGGTGTGGGTGACCCATAGTAGTCTACAACAATACCATCTATCATATTTGGGTTGGCTCTCCCGGCACGAATTTTCACCAATTCCACTTCAAGGTGTTGAATGGCTTTTTGCATTTGTTGTTGTGCCTGCGATAGCAAATGATCGGTTTGGGCTGATAAATCAGACATGATTATGATTTTGGTTTGCAAACCTAATTAAAATGCAGAAATCAAATAACGGTTGTTAAAAAAAGCGGGAAAAAATTATGAATTGCCTTCCCCTGTTTTACTCAGTTCTTTTTTTTCATCGATCTTAATAATTTTCAGATCGGATCCTTCTTGCTTTCTGTTGAAAGTTTTTTCCAGTAGTTCCAGTCGGGCGCTTTTATTCGAATAAATCAAAAGACCGATACTGATAAATCCTATGGAAATTAAAGACAATAAAAGCGTTGTGTTGCCCAGGGATTTCAATGCGAAAGAAGAAACAGCAATTATGATATTGAACAATACAGCGATCAAGGTAACAGTAGGATGACTGCATCCTTTTTCCAATAAGAGATGATGTACGTGATTTTTATCCGGACTGAAAGGAGAGCGTCTGTGAAATACGCGGTAGGCGAAAATTCGTAAGGTATCAAAAAGCGGCACAAAAAGAACGGCAAATCCAATAGCGGGAGCAGATGGCATTGAAAGAGTGGCTTCCGGGCGACTGGCGATCTCGATAAATTTAATAACCAAAATAGAATTGACAATACCGAGCAGAAGAGAGCCGGTATCACCCATAAATATTTTAGCCGGAGCCACATTGAAGATCAGAAAAGCGAGTAAACTTCCTGTCATACAGAAGGCAAGGATAGCATAAAAATACTCATCAGCCAACAGAAAATAACTTCCGAATACAAAGGTAGAAAACAGGCCTAATGTACCGGCCAGTCCATCAACCCCATCAATAAGATTAAAGGAATTGGTAATGACCAATATGGTAAAAAAAGTAAAGATGATGCCGATAGTAGGAGGGAATTCCTGAATGCCAAGAAAGCCGTGCATTCCGGTTATCATCAGATTGCCTTTGAACATTAAAAGACTGGCGGCAATCACTTGACCTAAAAATTTCTTCATGGGAGTGAGCACCACAATATCATCTTTAAGTCCAAGGAAGAAAATAACCAAAAAGGCGGCCAGCATATATTGTATTTCTACAATGGCGTAGGTAGGAACAATCAAAACACCAAGTATGAAGCCTGCAAAGATTCCGACACCTCCTAGGGATGAGATCGCATAGGTGTGAATCTTTCTGTCATCCGGAATATCAAAAAGATTTTTTAATGCCGCAACTCTCATGATAATGGGGATTGCGGAAAAAGTGATGATAAATGATATGATGGTTCCTAAAAAAACCTGATCCATAAATATGGGATGGATACAAATATAGGTGCTTTATTTTGCATGATTGCCTATTATATCCGAGCGTAAAACATGAAGATGATCATTTTTAAAAATA
>JBKCGY010000285.1:0-7304 GCA_046303015.1 Bacteroidota bacterium
ATTGGATCCGTTAGCTTTTGTCAAGACCAATGTTTTAGGTACGGCGGTTTTATTGAATGCTGCCCGTAAATATTGGAATGGGAATTACGACGGAAAATTATTCTATCATGTTTCAACGGATGAAGTATATGGTACATTAGGAGAAACCGGTTTCTTTACGGAAGAAACACCGTATGATCCGCATAGCCCGTATTCAGCTTCCAAAGCAGCATCCGATCACTTTGTCATGGCTTATTATGATACATACGGTATGCCCGTGGTAATGAGTAATTGCAGTAACAATTACGGATCTCATCACTTTCCTGAGAAATTGATTCCTTTGATGATCAATAATATTAAAAACAATAAGCCTTTGCCGGTCTATGGTAAAGGCGAAAATGTGCGCGACTGGTTATATGTGGAAGATCATGCCAGAGCTATTGATGTAATTTTCCATAAAGGAAAGTTAGGACAAAGCTATAATGTGGGAGGTTTTAATGAGTGGAAGAATATTGATCTGGTACATCTGCTTTGTAAGGTCATGGATAAAAAACTGGGCAGAGCAGAAGGGGATAGTGCTAAATTGATTACTTATGTTACCGATCGTCCGGGTCATGATCTGCGTTATGCCATTGATGCTACCAAGCTGAATAAGGAATTAGGATGGTCACCTTCATTGCAGTTTGAAGAAGGATTAGAAAAAACAGTGGACTGGTATCTGAACAATGAAGAGTGGATACAACATGTTACCAGTGGTGATTATCAACATTATTATAAAGAACAATACGCTGGAAGATAATTTATTTATTTATGCCTTTCATTCATACTAAGTTTCCGGGATTAGTCATATTTGAGCCCAAAGTATTTGGTGATTCGCGCGGTTATTTTTTTGAATCCTATAATCATCAGTTGTTTGTCGATGAAGGTTTGAATTATAATTGGGTACAGGATAATCAATCCAGCTCCACTTATGGCGTGATTAGAGGATTGCATTTTCAAAAAGGTGACAAGGCGCAAACTAAATTGGTTCGTTGCTTAAATGGTTCCATACTTGATGTGGTGGTTGACTTGCGAAAAGATTCGCCCACCTTCAAACAAGTTTTTTCCATTGAACTTACTTCTGAAAAGAAAAATGCTTTACTTGTTCCTAAAGGATTTGCTCATGGATTTTCTGTCTTGTCTGAAATGGCAGAGGTCTTATATAAATGCGATGCCTTGTATCATAAAGAAAGTGAAGGCGGATTATTGTACAATGATCCGGCATTGCAGATTGACTGGCAGATTCCTTTGGAGAAGGCTAATGTTTCTGATAAGGATAAAATACATCCTGTATTGGCTGATTTGACAGTCGATTCTTTCTTTTAAATCAATATCATGTCTCAACCAGTTATACTTGTAACAGGCAGCAACGGACAATTGGGTAAAGAGTTACAAGAGCTGGCTCAGTCATATCCTTCTTTTCGTTTTGTTTTTGCTTCCAGAGAAGATTTAAAGTTGCATCACTTCGGTTTAGTAGAGAACTATTTTGTGGGATTGAAACCACAATATTGCATTAATTGTGCGGCTTATACGGCTGTTGACAGAGCAGAATCAGAACAAGATATGGCGATGCTGGTCAATGGAGAAGCAGTGGGTAATCTGGCTGCGGTATGTAAAAAATTTAATACGAAGCTTATTCATATCTCTACTGATTACGTCTTTGACGGAGAATCTGAAACACCTTATCAACCTGATGATGCGACCGGTCCTATCAGCATGTATGGAATTTCAAAGCTTAAAGGAGAGGAGTTGTGTGTGAAAGAAAATCCGGAAGCCATCATCATTCGTACGGCATGGGTATATTCTGAGTTTGGAAATAATTTTGTGAAGACCATGATGCGCTTGATGAAAGAGCGACCTGAGATTAAAGTGGTCAATGATCAAATTGGCGCCCCTACCTATGCAGCCGATTTAGCCAAAGCAATATTGGATATCATTGATGCAGGCAAATGGATATCCGGAATTTATCATTATAGCAATACAGGTAAAATAAGTTGGTATGATTTTGCGGTTGCCATCAAGGAAATGATTGGTTCTTCATGTATGGTACATCCGATTCCAACGTCAGATTATCCTACGCCCGCAAAGCGACCTAAATTTTCTTTGCTTGATACTTCAAAAATTAACGCCAACTTCGGCATTCAGAGTCCTGAATGGAGAGAGAGTTTGCAGCAATGTGTGAAGCGTATTTTGATGAATTAAATTGATATCGTCATCCTGCCTGTCCCGTAGCGAAGCGTAAACGGGGAGCGTCAGCGAAGGATCTCATCTAAGGCAAAGGTCAAAATTCAAAACCATTGCTGTCCGGGTAAAGTTAAAATATATTAAGTTATTAATAGTGTTCGGACCACAAAATGGGTTTCATCATCTTTAAAATTTATTGTTACTTTCTTTGTCATTGCTACAAAGAAAGTAACCTAAGAAAAATCTAGGCAGACCCGATCGCTCCGCGCGTTCTGCCTTGCCAGCGCCCCACATTTCATTTTTCAATTGAATCCTTTGCGCTCTTTGCCTCTTTGCGGGCTTTGCGTGAAGTTTCAGTGATCAATAAATGCTGGTTTTTCATTTTATAGCCGTCATATTACGATTTTTAATAATGCGGCCGATTTGTATTTTTCGAAATAATAAATAATCCGAAGAAAAATCAAATTTTCCACGGACAGGAATAAATCAAAACAAAAACGTTGTCATTGTTGTTTTTGTTATCATGGTTGTCTTGATATTTCACTTATAAAAATTCTTATTCCTTCTGTCAATTTCTCCGGCGCCTCCATCATGCCCTGATGTCCTGCTTCTTCAAGAATGAGTGTGTGTGCATGTACTGGTACTTTTGATTGTTGAATTGCATCTTCAGGATTTATAGCATTATCCTGCATGCCAATGCAAAAGAAAACTGGATTTAATGTTGACTTGAGTATATCTGTTCTGTCTTTTCTTTTTCGCATGGCGCATAAATAAGCCATCATAGATGCTTCCGGAATCTGACTAGCTCTTTCAATGAGTTCATTGATTTTTTCTGGATGCCTTTTTTTGTATTCATTGCCAAATAAATTCGGCGTCGCGACTTCCAGAAATTCTTGTGTGCTATGATTTTTTAAAAATTCTATACTCTTTAATCTAGCTTCCTTCTTCGTTTCATTATCTGAGTAAGAAGTTGAATGGATTAATCCGAATGCCAGTAATCTCTCATTATATTTTTCTGCAAATGCAAGCGTAATATATCCACCCATGGAATGTCCCAGCATGACTGCTTTATCAAGATTTTCTGCATCGATTATTTTTAGCAAATCTTTTGCCATTGACTCCATCGATATATTGTCAACAAGCAATAAATTTTGAATGGGAGATAAGTAGCTGCCACTTAAATGGGGTATGATAATTTGATACTCAGAAGCCAACGCTTGGGCATTTTCATTCCAAACAGAGCCGTCTTCTCCAAAACCATGTACGAACATGATGGGGATGCCCTCGCCTTCTATTTCGTAAGATAAAATGCCCGTTGGAGTATTTATTTTTTTTGTCATTGAATTATACTTAATAACAGAAGTATCTCTGATCTATTTGATTTTTTTTAAAGTCAAAGGTCAAAGGGCAAAACCAATAAGTTGCTGTTCTGTTATTTCAGTTATAGCTTTTGACTTTTGAGTTTTGACTTAAAGAGATAAAAACAAATCATTAACGCCGTCATCACTAATGCTATCTTACTAATGATGTCGCCGTATTTTACAAATAATGTTTCTCTATTATCTGAATACACAGAAGCCTTCAGTGCATCCGGTTGCCACCACGCAGCTTGCTGTATTATATTGCCTGCTGGATTAATAAAGCAACTAATACCGGTATTGGCGGAACGCACCACCCACTTTCTGGTTTCAATTGCTCTTAATCTGGCGTAGGCAAGATGTTGTTTGTGTCCGGCTGTATTCCCCCACCATCCGTCATTGGTGATGATGGCAATAAGGTTGGCGCCGTTTTTTATATAGCGACTCATGTACTCCCCATAAATACTTTCATAACAAATAGCAGGAGCGATGATGTGATGATTTCTTACAGGAATTGTAGTTCTGATTTCCTGACGGGCATAGCCTCCTGCTGTTCCTCCGAATTTTTCAAATACAGGTCCAAGAAATAATAAGAACCTTGGTAAGGTTTCTACGCCCGGCACTAACATAGATTTGTGATAAAACTGCAATGCGCCGGAACTGTCAGCAAGCATAGTTCCATTATACATCTCATAAAAATTCCCCGAGGCGTCTATGGGTCTTGAATAGATCGAATGTTTTTCAGGGAAAATTCGATAACATTCTATGCCTGTAAACAAATGTAGTTTTGGATATTGTTTTAAGAGCTTGAATATTGGGTTAAGGTCATCTGTTTCTCTTATTCTGCTCTCGTCTATGCCGCCGTAGGCAAATAAAGCAGTTTCAGGCCACACAAGTAAAGTGGTATTACTATCAATTTGTTTTTTGGATAATTCGAGTAGTTGATTGATCTGATTGGAAAGGTTTCCTGAATTGATTTTTTCATAGGGGTCTATATTGGGTTGTACAACTACAATATTGTCGGAAATATCTTTTGAGGCAGTATCAATTTGCTTGGTTTCTTTTTGTTCGATATAGGCAGAAATAATGATAGGAAGTATGAGTGTTGTAATGAAAATTAAATTTGTTTTGAACGCCGGTTTTTCTGCATTCTCTTGTATATATGCTCGATATAAAAAAACATTGATTAATAAGGCCCATAAGCTGCCTCCACTTGTGCCGGTAAATTCATACCACTGTATCCAGGATGTTCTTTCTGCAAAAGCATTTCCAATCGTTAGCCATGGCCAGCTTAATCCCCAGTCTTGCTGATGCAGATATTCAAAGCTTAGCCAAAAGAAGATAAATGCGATAAGAGAAATCGTAAGGCTATATTGTTGTTTTACTTTCCGATACCCCCACCAGGGTAAAAACATTAATAAGCTATTAACGGCAATGGCGAGCCAGGCGCCTATCATGGTGGAATGCCAGATCCACCAGGTAGTGAGCATATTCCATGTGAATAATCCGAGATAGAGGAAAAGAAAGAAACGAAAACTATTTTTTTCTTTTTCTTCAATGATAAAGAGCGGAATGAAGGCAAAGAAAAGGGCCGCTGAAAAATTATTAGGAGCCCATGCAATCCAAAATAGAAATCCCGAGAGAACAGATAAAAGAATAGCAGATGAGTTTTTGAGTCTTGGCATTAGCTCAATTTAATTCAGTTCGCTTAATGAGATCATCGAAATATTATCTTGAATAGTTCGGACTCTCTTTGGTGATTTCTACATCGTGTGCATGACTTTCTTTCATGCCTGCGCTGGTGATCTTCACAAATTTAGCCTGCTGCAATTCTTTCATGTTTTTGGCGCCACAATAACCCATTCCGGCTCTTAACCCACCTGTGTATTGATGAACAATTTCAGAAACACTGCCTTTGTATGCTACGCGTCCCTCAATTCCTTCCGGCACCAATTTTTTAATACCTTCTTCTACATCCTGAAAATAACGATCACCACTTCCTTTCTGCATGGCGCCAATAGAACCCATGCCTCTGTATTGTTTGAACTTACGGCCTTCGTATATGATGGTCTCACCAGGGCTCTCTTCGGTTCCGGCAAATACACTGCCCATCATAACGGTTGATGCTCCGGCGGCGAGTGCTTTTACCATATCACCTGTATAACGAATGCCTCCATCTGCAATAACTGAAATGCCTTTAGATTTTAATGCAAGTGCTGCTTCCATCACGGCAGTGAGTTGGGGTACCCCTGTTCCTGCTACGATGCGCGTTGTACAAATAGACCCTGGTCCGATTCCAATTTTCACCGCATCTGCACCCGCTTCTGCCAATGCTTTGGCACCCTCAGCAGTGCCTGCATTACCCGCAATGACTTCCAGTTTTTTGAATTGCTTTTTTAACGCACGCAAAGCATCCATAACTCCTTTGCTATGTCCATGTGCGCTGTCAAGTGTTACAATATCAACCCCCACTTCTTGTAAAGCAGCAGCTCTGTCAAAAAGATCTGCTGTGATACCCAGTGCAGCCCCCACCAATAAACGACCAAATCTATCTTTCACTGCATTCGGGTGGCTCTGTAATTGAAGGATATCTCTGTAGGTGATCAATCCGATCAGTGTGCCATCTTTTTTGATGACAGGAAGTTTTTCAATTTTATGTTTACTTAAAATCGTTTTCGCTTTTTTCAAATCGGTTCCTTCGGGAGCGGTGATGAGGTTTTGAGCAGTCATTACTTCGCTCACTTTCCTTTTTACATTGGTTTCGAATCTTAAATCACGATTCGTAAGGATGCCAACCAGTTTTTTATTTTTATCTACAACGGGAATACCTCCGATCTTATTTTCTTTCATGAGCATTAGCGCTTCTCCAATCGTTGCATTTTCCAGTAAAACTATAGGATCAATGATCAATCCGCTTTCACTTCTTTTCACTTTACGCACCTGGGCTGCCTGATCTTCAATACTCATATTTTTATGCAGAATTCCGAGGCCTCCTTCTCTAGCAAGCGCGATAGCAAGGCCCGCTTCTGTTACGGTATCCATGGCTGCAGAAAGCATGGGGATATTTAATCGTATATTTTTAGTAAGCTGCGTAGAAATATCGGTTTCTCTGGGTAAGACCTGTGAGTAGGCTGGCATTAACAGCACATCGTCAAATGTTAATCCTTCACCGTAAAATTTATCGAGAATTGCTTGTTGAGAGGGGAAATTTCTTGTTGCCATGTGCAAAGGTAGCTGAGATTGGGGATATTTTCCAAATACTATGTGACTGAAAAAATTTTTCCGGGTAATTGTCTGATGATTCCCTTTAACTCGAGCTGGAGTAGGGTGGCAGCCAGGGTACTTCCACTGAGACGGGTTATGATTTGGATTTGATCCACATGCAATTCAGAGGCTTGCTGAATTGCTTCTACAATCATATTTTCATTGGGTGCTAATTCTTCGAATATCTTTTTTTGAATATTTAATTGTGTTGGCTTTCTGTCCCATCCCATCACTTCAATGATGTCTTTAGCACTGAACATTAATTGTGCTTTTTGCTCCTGTATCAACCGGTTGCATCCTTCACTTTTTGCATCCGTTGTTTTACCAGGATAAGCAAATACATCTCGGTTATAATCAAATGCAAGCCGGGCTGTAATCATACTACCCCCTTTATTAGCGGTTTCGATAACCACCACGGCATCTGCCATGCCGGCTACAATACGGTTGCGCGTGGGGAAGTTATGTTTATCGGGTAAGGTA
>JBKCGY010000286.1:0-2828 GCA_046303015.1 Bacteroidota bacterium
ACCGTACACAAATCATGTGCCCTGGCTGCGCAAACGTTCATGCTCTCTATTGCTGCGGAAGGATTTCATTCTTGTCCAATGGAAGGCTTTGATGAAAAGCGCGTGAAGAAATTTTTAGGATTACCGAATGGTGCTGAAATCAATATGATTATTTCAGTTGGCCTTGGAACAGAATCCGGCATCTGGGGCAACCGGTACAGAGTTCCATATGATGAGGTAGTGGTTGTAAGATAGTGATACTTAAATAACCAAGACAACACTACAACCGTTTCGTTCCGATATAAATTGGAATGAAACAGACAACCTGCATTCCATTACTCGCTCGCCCAGGCCAAGGCCGCTATACTCAATGAAGCAGGTTTAGCCTTCAACATAATTTCACCGCACGCTTCGAGTGTAGCACCGGTAGTGATTACATCATCTACCAAAACAATATTTTTATTTTCAATGGCTGATGGATTATTGATCACAAATCCGGATTGTACATTCTGCCATCTGGCCGTTCGGCTTTTGCGGGTTTGCGTTTCAGTGGATTTGAGTCGCAACACTGCATCTGTATCATAAGGTATGCCTGTAACACGATGAATGCCTTCACATAATAAGGCCGCCTGATTATATCCTCTTTTCTTTGCTCTGGAACGATGCAAAGGCATAGGAATTAAAAGATCAATTTCATTCCAATGTTTACTTTTTTGTATGAGTTCGCCCAACCAAACACCCATTTGAATACAAGCCTCACGATGATTTTCATATTTAAAAGCATGAATGATATGTTGCAGGGGAGAATTTTTTGAGAAGAAGTACCCCGCCATGGCCGCCCTTATTTTCAATCGGCCATAAAAAATTCTTTCAACTGCATTATTATTGATATGCTGAAAGTTGGTTTCAGGTAATGCAAGAAAACAAGACAAGCATACAGATTGGTCTTTTTGCGGAAGATGTTCGCCACAACCGGCACAGGTATGCGGATAAAACAGATGGAGCAAGTCCAGCACTGCACTTTTACATAGGTTTAGCATGCGGTAAAGTTAGAAAAGATACTGATACAACTCTTCCACTTTACTCATCGTAACAATTTGAATATTGAATTTTTTAAAGGGATTGGCTTTCTTTTCCTTACCCGATATATTGTATTTACTGATAATTATCTTTTCAAAACCCATCTTCTCTGCTTCGGCAATTCTTTGCTCTATCCTATTCACCGCCCTGATCTCTCCGCTTAATCCTACTTCACCGGCAAAACAAATACCGGAAGGAATGACCGAATCTTCATAACTGGAAAGCAACGCACTTAAAACCGCCAGGTCGATGGAAGGGTCTTCTACCTTTAACCCTCCGGCAATATTTAAGAATACGTCTTTCATTCCAAACTGAAAGCCGCCTCTTTTCTCCAATACAGCCAGTAAGAGTTGCAATCTTCTCAGATCAAATCCGCTCACCGTCCGTTGAGGAGTGCCATATACACTTTGCGTAACGAGTGCCTGTACTTCTATTAATAAAGGACGAATGCCTTCCAGTGTAGAAGCAATCGCAATACCACTTAACTGATCCTCTTTTTGGGTGATCAATATTTCACTCGGATTGCTTACGGGTCTCATCCCCGATTCCAGCATTTCATAAATCCCCAGTTCAGAAGTAGAGCCAAAACGATTTTTCATCGTGCGTAACATACGGTAAGCATAATGACGATCTCCCTCAAACTGCAAAACCGTATCAACCATATGTTCGAGAATCTTCGGACCTGCAATATTTCCGTCTTTTGTAATATGACCGATGATCATTACCGGCGTTTGTGTTTCTTTGGCAAATCGCTGAAACTCTGCTGCGGTTTCTCTGATCTGACTGATACTTCCTGCCGCACTTTCAATTGATGGGGAGTGAAGCGTTTGGATAGAATCAATAATGATCAGTTCAGGTTTTAATTTTTTTATTTCCTGAAAAATGGTATGAGTATTTGTTTCTGTAAGTAAATAAAAATCATCATGCATCATGCCCAAACGATCGGCGCGCATTTTGATTTGCTGTTCGCTTTCTTCACCGCTTATATATAATATACGATGTCCGCTTAACTGTAAACCCATCTGAAGAAATAAAGTGGACTTTCCAATTCCGGGTTCACCTGCAATCAACGTAATACTTCCGGGAACAATTCCTCCGCCCAACACACGATTGAGTTCTCCATCAGCCGTGATCCATCGAACCGTCTCGCTGCTTGATACATGTGAGATCGCAATCGTTTTAATTTCTTTGGATGAAATTTCTTTCCATGGTTGTGCAACTGCACTGATCTTTTCTTTGGTTATGATCTCTTCAACAAATGTGTTCCATGCATTACAGCCCGGACACTTTCCTAACCACTTCGGTGATTCGTAACCACATTGCTGACAAAAAAAAGCGGACTTCAATTTCGCCATGAGGATTATTAGTTTTTACTTACTTAATTCGTTCAAGTAAAATAGTAAATCAAAAAATATGAAGGATAAAATCAGAGATGCATAAAAAGTAAAAGGGCTGAAATTTCTTTCAACCCTTTGTACTTACTAACCCATTAAATTCTATTGCTAAATTACAAATTCAGGCAGGATTTCAAAATTATTTTTGGCTTTTGTGCATAAGTTTTTTGTTAAATTTTATAATAAAAGACAAGCAAAGAAAGATTCACAAAAATTACAAAATATTGATTTTTAATTGTTTATGATTTTTTTGTGGTGTTAAATTTATCCCTTTAAAAAAAATAAATACATGCATTTAAATAAATATGTCAATTTGTCTTGTCAATTTGTCTCCATCATGGGCCTGGTATTTTTTGGGTGATTTGGCTATATTTT
>JBKCGY010000287.1:0-2794 GCA_046303015.1 Bacteroidota bacterium
TCTGATTTAAAATCAATCCAAGATGTGGTTGTGTCGGGAGCGATTTGTGTGGTAATGGTTTTGTCCAGGTCGTCATTGAGGTCGCCTAATACAATGACATTAGAACTTCCGTATTGAACATTTAATGAGTCTCTTAACTCAAGCGCACCCGCTTTTCTCCTGTTATAGGAAATGACAAAGTCAGACGTATTGGCTTTAGCATGTACGTTCACCAATACCATTCTTCGGGTAGCACAATTTAAGGTAACATCTGCTTCCAATAAGAAAGGGAAACGACCACTACTCCAGTTGTAATAAGCATCCGCGCTGCCCTTACGAAGTACAGGATAGCTTTTTGTCGGATTAACTTTACTGGTTTTATATATATACGCCAATTTTTGGGCAGAAACACAAGAAGATATCTGCGTGCCATTGGAGCAGAAATCATCACCTATGATCATGGCATACCCGGGCATTTGATTAACTACACTTTGAAGGCGAGATGCGCTGACCACTTCCTGTAAGGCATAAATATCGGCGTTAATATTGGTAAGTACAGTCTGTACGTTCTGCTGTTGCAAATTATCATCAGACGGACCAAATGATCCTCCAAACCATTCGATATTCCAGTTGACGATTTTCAGTGTGTCTGAGGCGGGTGCTGGCGGAGAAACAGTTGTAAAAGACCATGTTGTATTGCCACTAATTCCTGCAAAATTATTGACGGCCAGATCTCTGAAAGCCCCGGCAGCAATCTCTACATATACTTTTTGATTATAAGACAGATTGGTAGCGAAGCTTGCAGTTGACCCGGAAGTACTAACAGCAGCAGTACTTACATCAATGGTTTGAAGTGGTGTTCCGCTTGTGAAATCTTTGACTACAATATTTCCGCTCCCTTTTTGAATGGGCTCATTGAATGTTATGCTTAGAATAGGATTAATGGTAACACCGGTAACATTATTGGCGGGGTTAAGAGATGCAATGTCAGGCGGGGTTACATCTGATGAACTAAGTTGTATGGAAAAATCATCAATGGCTAGTCCATCATCAGCGCCACTTGCGTCAAAATCAATCCAGCGGATCCAGAAGATTGCATTGTTGGGGATGCTGAGTCCGGTAATTGTAGCTGCACGCAATGATCGGTTTTCTGTAAGATTCCCGTTTCTGGCACCCACGCTTGTTACATTCACAGAATTAAAGTCGAGCGTGTTATTGTCAATCCATGTCCCGCTGGTAAGTGAACTTGCATTCAGGCTATATTGAAAATCTAACCGATCAGCCCCTCTGCCCGTGGCGCCACAACGCCATTGCTCTCCGGCATAGGAGATAATCAATGAAGTAATTGTTCTGCCGGTCGTATTTCGGAATTGAGCTCCTAAAACAGGTATTAAGCTGGAGGATTGTAAGGAGCCTAGTGCTCTTTCTGTATTATTGACAGCACCATAACTGTAGGTGTCTCCAGTAGTGGTAGATCCGGCATCCACGGTATATCTTGAATTAGCTGCACTGCCGCTTTCTGTTAGCCTCCATCCTGAGGGTAAAGTGCTGGAAGAGCCTGAACTGCTTCTTAAGGTATTGAAATTTTGCGTGTGGGGGCTTGTGGTGGATGAAATGCTAATCTGTGCGTTTGACAAATTGGCAAATAACAGTACAAACAAAAAAAGACAACTCCTGATCATACAGTCGATTTATAAATGATAAAGAGGATATATGGATGAGCAGGATGTTAATCAGAGTATTAGTGAGGGCTGCTAATAGCAGTTGCTAAAATTATGATTTTTGTGTAATATTTCAAATCCTTTGTTTAATGATATACGGGACTCTCAAATATGCAAATGTTACAAAAGAAACAATTTACCTTTGTTCTCAAATTAACTGCTTATGCCTTCCTTCGATATTGTATCCAAAGTAGATGCCCAGGCACTGGACAATGCCGTGAATGTAACCACCAAAGAAATCACTAACCGCTTTGATTTTAAAGGTAGTCATGTGGTGATTGATCTTAATAAAAAAGAATTCAAGATTTCCATTGAGGTGGAAGATGATATGAAGCTCCGTCAGTTGATTGATGTATTAATTAACAGGGCTCACAAACAGGGTATTGCCCCCGAAGCTTTTGACCAGAGCAAAGCACCGGTACAAAGCGGAAAATTAGTGAAGCAAGATATACTGGTTCGCAACGGATTAAAGCAGGAAGATGCCAAGAAAATTGTAAAGCATATCAAAGACAGCGGACTCAAAGTGCAGGCTTCTATGAATGATGATCTGGTACGGGTGACTGGCAAGAAAATAGATGATTTACAGGAAGTTATACAGGCATCCAAAGGGTGGGAGCTGGGCATTCCGCTTCAGTACGAAAATATGAGATCATAGACAATTAGAAAGTCAATCTTTTGGGCAATAAAGCCATAAACCCTATCTTTGCACTCCTTTAAAAAATCGCACGGTCGGAATCGTGCACAAATCATTGAAGCATGAAAAAAGATTTGCATCCCTCTAATTATCGTTTTGTTGTATTCAAAGACATGAGTAATGGATACACCTTTCTCACCCGTTCTACGGCTAATTCAAAAGAAACAGTGAAGTGGGAAGATGGAAATGAATATCCGGTTATCAAACTGGAGATTTCTAATACAAGTCATCCTTTCTTTACAGGTCAGAATGTATTGGTAGATACGGCCGGTCGTATCGATAAATTCAAGAAGAAGTACGCGAAGAAATAATTGTTCTAAGTCAAAAGTCAAAAGGCAAAGCCCAAGAGTTAACTGGTTTTGACTTTTGACTTTTTTTATACATTAAATCTGAAATGCAT
>JBKCGY010000288.1:0-3266 GCA_046303015.1 Bacteroidota bacterium
ATCTGAAATAAATTCAAATTCAATTTTGAAAGGAGTATTGGTATAAATTATTTCCTGTTCCGTCAAATAATCAGGTACGACCTCAACCCTGGACATCTTTAATCTACCAGTAAAATCATTTACATGACGATGGCTATCCCAGGTCAACTTTAACTGATTTACAGAAAAAGCATTTAAATAATGCTGCATCACATCATTAACAGAACCATACTGTTGAATCTGCCCATGCTTTAGGTAGAGTGCCTTAGCGCACAACGACTGAACCGCAGCCATGTTATGACTCACAAACAATACCGTCCTCCCTTCTTTTTCACTCACATCCTTCATCTTACCCAAACACTTTTTCTGAAACTCTGCATCACCTACAGCCAACACTTCATCCACTATTAAAATCTCCGGCTCCAAATGAGCAGCCACAGCAAAAGCTAAACGCACATACATACCACTGCTATATCTCTTTACAGGAGTATCAATATATCTTTCTACTCCAGCAAAATCAACAATCTCATCAAACTTTCTCTGAATCTCTCGTTTGGTCATACCAAGTATGGCTCCGTTGAGATATATATTTTCTCTCCCGCTTAATTCAGGATGAAAACCTGTGCCTACTTCTAACAAGCTAGCAACTCGACCTTTTATTTTCACAGAACCGCTTGTAGGTGCTGTTGTTCGACTCAATATTTTCAGCAGTGTGCTTTTCCCTGCGCCATTTCGGCCGATAATACCAAGTACTTCACCATGCGCTACTTCAAAATTGATATCTTTCAACGCCCATACATAATCACTGTTTCCTTTCTGAGATCGGTCATTGGCCTCTCCTATTTGCAAATAAGGATCTTCCTTCCCACGTATCCGATGCCACCAGCGATTGATATCATGCGAAATCGTACCGGTACTGACTGACCCCAAGCGGTATTGTTTAGAAAGGTTTTCGACTTTGATGACGGTGTTCAATGAATATTGATTTTTTGATTCGTTGATTTATTGATTCGTTGATCGTTCATTTTTAAATTCAGGCTTGGCGAATGGCATTAATATTATCATTGTATTGATATCAAGATCCGAAAGTACTCCCCCTAAGTCCCCCTCCTGGAGGGGGATAATTCTAATACTGTCTCATCTCTCAAATCTCATAGCTCATCACTATACATATCAAATTCTTATCCTGTAATAGTTCTTACATGAACACATTTCAACGAATCAACCTCCCAGCCGGATTCCCCACATAAACGCCCGGCTCGATAATATCTTTCGTTACCACCGCCCCTGCTCCAATGACCACATCTTCACAAATATTTACCGGTAAAATCGTCGCATTACTTCCAATACTTACGCGATTGCCAATAATTGTTCTCTCCCACTTAGAAACATCTCCGCTCGCGGGTTTGCCTTCACTAAATGTATCATTAATGAACATCACACCATGACCAATAAAACAATCATCTCCGACCTTGACCAGTTCGCAGATAAAACTGTGCGACTGAATCTTACATCGCTTTCCAATAGAAACATTTTTCTGAATTTCAACAAACGGACCTATAAAAGTATCATCATCAATATGACAACCATATAAATTCACCGGCTCAACAATGCGTATCCGTTCGCCGAAGCGAACATCTTTTATGCCGGATTGAAGAAAAGTGGGTTTATTCAACGTTCGCTGACTTATAAATTTTCTCAATCAGTTCAACCGTCTTCATGGCATCGTACATGTCGGTTGTTTTGACTGCCTTATTTTCTAAGACATCAATCACATTATCATAAAATAAACCATGATTGCTCATAGAGCCTGTATAACTTCCGTACTGATTCGGAGGATTGGATTCCTGATTATTTTGTATCGTATAATCTTCTATCTGCTGATAAACAAGCTGATTGAGATATTCACATCCAACCTTCACCGTTCCATTTTATCCAAAAACGGCAATGGAACCTTCCATATTCTTACTATAACTATTCGTTGTAAAATGAATACTTCCAATTGCTCCATTTGAAAATTGCAATGACACGATGCCAGTATCTTCAATTTCAGTAACACCCTGATGTAAATAATTTTTCACCAGCGAATGGACATCTGTAACATCATAATTCATCAACCACAACATCAGATCTATAAAATGACTGAACTGCGTATATAATATGCCTCCATCCAATGTTTTAGTTCCTCGCCAGGATTCTCCTTTGTAATAATCAGCATCGCGATGCCAGAAACAATTTAATTGCACACTGAAAATCTGACCAAGTCTTCCTTCATCAATTGCTTTCTTTAGTTGAACTACGGGTGGATTATAGCGATTCTGCTTGACGATGAATAATTCTCTGTTGCTTTTTTGAGCGGCATCCATCATCCGTTGACAATCCTCTGTCTTAATCGCCATCGGCTTTTCACAAATCACATGCACGCCCTTTTGAAGTGCATAAATCGATTGTTCTGCATGCAATCCGTTGGGTGTACAAATAACAGCGACATCAAAATCCGAATTTATAAATAAATCATCTACAGAGTAGTAAGCTGCGGTCTTGTATTTTGTTGCTAAAGCATCAGCTTTCACTTTATCTAAATCACAAACAGCAACCAACGCCGCTTTTTCATTGATATGTTCGGCATGACGCTGTGCAATCTTTCCACATCCTACAATGGCAAATCTTAATGATGATTGTTTTTGCATAATCAAATACACTCACTACTATACCGTATCCATAAAGGTTCGTTCAACCTTAGTAAATATCAAAGCACCGGCTAAAATGGATATACAGCAAAAAACTGTCGGATAAATCAGATCAGATACCGTAAAAGCTCCCGACTGAAAAATACAATACCTAAATCCTTCAACTACTGCACTCAACGGATTCCATTCGATGAAAGGTGCAAAAGATTTATTTTCTAAAAATGATAAAGGATATGCTACGGGCGTTGCATACATCATCAACTGTACCGAAAAACCTATCAACACCGTAAAGTCGCGGTACTTGGTGGTAAGTGAGGAAATAATAATACCCAACCCAAGTCCAATACCTGCCATAAGCAATACCAAAACAGGTAATAGCAATAGATCCCAGCTAAATGAAATAAGAACAGAACCTTTGATGATGTAAAATATAAGTACCGCTACAAATAAACCCAGCTGTATGCCAAAACGAATCAGGTTGGACAACACAACTGAAAGCGGAATTACAAGACGGGGAAAATACACTTTTCCAAAAATACCGGCATTGGCAACAAAGGTGTTGGAGGTATTAATCAAACAAGTACTGAAATAATTCCA
>JBKCGY010000289.1:0-12491 GCA_046303015.1 Bacteroidota bacterium
AAGTAAAGAATCATAAAAAATACTGATCCATATCTTGAAGATATCATAAAAGATTTATTCTTATTCAGTTACCTTTCTCAAAATAAGGTTGACAAATGAATAAACGAATACATAAATTAATCATATTCACAGGGTTCATATCATTTTCAGTTTTTTGTATTTCTAAAAGTAGTATAGCACAGGAGATGCCATCTATTGCCACTGATCGTCCTGACCAAACGGAATGCCCCTATATTGTTCCAGCTGGACATTTTCAGCTGGAAGCCGGATTTAATTATGAATCGGTTGATCAGAAAGAAAAAAAATGGATATTGCCTACCACACTTTGGAAATATGGCATTAATGATCATTTTGAATTAAGGCTGATCACAGAAGTTAATAAGAACCAAACAGATGGCAAATCAACCTCAGGATTTTTACCTGCTGAAATTGGTTTTAAAGTTAAACTGATGGAAGAAAAAGGGATACTGCCACTTACTTCCTTTATCAGTCATTTATCCGTCCCAAATCTATCATCAAAACAATTCAGCACGACCTACTTCGCTCCCAATTTCAGATTTACCATGCTGCATTCATTGTCGGATAGGCTCACATTAAGTTACAATCTAGGTGCTGAATGGGACGGAGAAAATCCGGAAGCTATTTTCATATATACGCTCGCTCCTGCCTATTCATTCACCAACAAAATCGGCGGCTATATTGAGTTGTATGGTTTTGCTCCGCAGAATCAAAGAGCCGACCATCGGGCGGATGGCGGAATAACTTACCTGTTAAAGCATAATATACAGCTGGATTTTTCGGGAGGATTTAGAATCACAAATAATGCCCCGGAATATTATGGGGCACTTGGATTTTCTATTCGGCTGCCGAAGTAATTTTTTAATCTTTCAGACACCGAATGGAAAAGCCGTTTTCTTTAATACTGCTGGTTCTGAAAACACTGCCGAATTCGTAACTCAGATAGCGTGCCCATGAACGTGTGGTATTATCTGCTGTGGCACTCCACCACGTACCAAAATCAAACAGAAAATCAAAGCTGCTGTAATAATAACGCAAGCCTCCTGCCAAAGCGGAAAAACCGGAACTATTGGTTGCTTCAACATTAGGCGTTTTCCAATACTGTGTTCCTGCACTTTTCATCTTACCGGCCGCTACCGGTTCCCCTCCCAGAAAATTGGTTAAAGTCGTCCACTCTCCATCTGAAGGTACATGCCAGCCCTGCGGACAGATGCCATTTGAATTGACTGCCGCATACCAGTTATATAATTTTCCATACACCCCATTATTAGATGGATCATTTTGATAATGTGCCCAAGCAGCTACCTGGGTATTATTATCATATAAATTAGCCCACTGAAGAGAGTCCGAAATATTCAGAATGGGTGTATTATTTCTAAATTTGGTTACTCTTAAATTTTCAGCCATCCATATTTGTGTTCCAATCTGTATGGTTTTATACGTATTGCCTTCAAGGTCGGTCAATGACCCATATGAAAGTGTTGGATTGAATGGGGCTTCATTATTACTTTGCGAATAGGTTATACTATCGATCGTATTGAATGGAATCTGCAATAACGTACGACCCGTAAGATGAATCGTCATCTGCATCCCGTCAGAATAAGTAATGCTATCAATGGTGTTGATGGGCACTTGCTGTACAACGCCATTGCGCAAATGAATCCGTTTGATGGCTTGACCGTACACGGAAATAGATAAAAAAACAGAAATAATTAAAAAGTAATATTTCATCTTTAATAGGCTGAAATCATTTTAGTAAATGAACCTTTTGAAGTTATGATCCTGCAGATATAATTACCCGGCAGTAGCAACGGCTCTTTTGATGCACCTGCCTCCCATACCCACAGATGAGATCCTGATACTTTCTGTTCAGAGGGCCATGCTTTAATAACCCTGCCCTTCATGTCTACAATGTCAACAGCAACCTTATCAGCATATGGCAATTGACAACGAATGTATACCGAACCCCTGAAAGGATTTGGATAGATATTCATTTTAGCACCGGACAAGGAAGCATTCTGAATATTTGTAGCAGCGTCTAATCGATAATTGGAGATCGTACTTAGATCCCAATTAATTTGGATCCCATCCTTTTTTATCAGCCTCATCGAATTATTGCCATAGGTTACCACCCTCACATCTTTGACAGCATAGACGACAGTGGTGCCATCTTTAAAAGTAAAAAAAAGCGATTGTGCCTTTATCTTTCCCAAAAAGAAAACACAGAACAATAGTGATATGGTCAACTTTGGTAGCATAAGTAATACTTAATAACAAATGGGATAACAATAGGTTTATTTACTAAGCCAAAAAAAAGTTTATGAAATGCCCAGAACGAAAATTAGATACCAACAGAGATGAATATTTTCAGGGCATAACATATGGCAATTAAAAAACAATAAAAAAAACAAATATGAAATGGAGAGCAAGCAGCGCTCACTGCAATTGTCCACCTGCCCAACTTAACCGTGCAAAAGACTGAAGATATTTGGCTTTTATGCTGATCAATTTCTGAAGCGTTTCCAAGGCTTTATTCTCACGGGCATTTAAAATAAATAAAGTTGTCTCTCCTAGGCTGAACTTGAGTTTTTCGGCGCTCAGCAAAGCGATATAGTTGGTATATGCCTTTGAAAAAATATCCACTTGTTTAGACAGATTAAACACTTCATTGTAATGATACCTGACTTTATTTTCCAATTGCCATCGGATATGATCACGATCGAGCTCGGCAGATTTAATCTTTATACGAGCAGCTCTGTAGGCACCGATACCTCCCCGGTTAGGAATGGGTACTGATATATTGAAACCAAACTTATAATTATTTTCCATAAAACCCCCACCCAATGCAGGTCCAAATTCGTATCCTCTCTGAAGAAAATTGTATCTAAGATCAGCCTTGGGGAGCAAGGATTGAAACTTCAACTCACGTTCCACTTTCAACGATTGAATTTTATAATCAATAACGGCAAGTTTAGGATGTTGGCCTAAGGTTGTATTTACCCACTGGTCCAAAGAAAATAAATTGGGAGCTGATGTGGCAAGATTTACCCAGGCAATATCCGGAATGGTGGACACTTTCAGAAAAAGCGGCTGAATATTGTCAGACCACAAATAGTTGGATAGAGAAAGAGATGATTTCTGATAATTTAATCTGGCTTCTTCCCGCATTTGTTCAAAGCTCTGTAACTGTGCCAGTGCTTCAGATGTATCCATAGCGGCACGATCACCTTGCTTAAATGCGTTCAATACTAACTGATATCTCTCTTCGTTTAACCGGATGGTCGTGTCCAGCACTTGCAACAGATAATGATCTCTGGCCCATTCCAAATAAACAAGAGATGCATCAAGCAGAAGATCATTGATTTGCAAACGACGTTCTGCTAAACTTTGCGACCTGAATAATTTGGCTTGTTGTAAAACTGCTCTCCTTTGATCCAAGACTAGATCTTTCAATAAAGGCACGCTGACACCTGCATAACTGCTTTGATTGGTGGTTCTTTCGGTATTGATGAAATCACCGGTATTGTCTTCCAGTCCTCCATACAACTCTACGCCCATCCAGGTAGGAAGAACCAATTCGGCATTAAAATAGTTGAAATAATCTTTCTGATTGAAAACCTTACGGTCATTATCAACCGAAATGAACGGATCAAAATTCCCTCTGACGGACAGCAATCTGGCTTTAGCTTCATCCACGAGCAGTGAGGCTTGTTTAGCAACGGGATGATTGGCTCGAACTAAATCCAGAAATTGTGACTCAGTAAGAATACTCAATGTATCTTGTGCATACAGATTAGCGCATGCAAAAAAGCAAAACAGAAAAAAATATCTACGATATGTTGTAGCCATTAAGATCATTCCTCAAAACTTGTTTTTGTCGCCTTTCTCTTTTACGGCCTCATCTTTCGTGTTCTGTTGATAAAAATCAGGCGGGAATCCATTAATCTGACGCCATATCTCATACCAGATAGGCACATCTTTCAAAAGTGCAAAACTGTATAGGCCGGTCCCCATTTTCAAATTTGTAGGCCAGGGTTTATCTTTTACATCTTCAGCCACCAATACCCGAAACATACCATTCTTACTGACATTACTTTCTATGGCAAAAACCTTTCCACCAAAAGTTCCGTAAGAAGCGGCTGGCCATCCGGAGAAGACAATGGCTGGGAATCCATCAAACATAAATCGTACCGGCTGACCAATACTCAACAATTGCAAATCCATGGGCTTAACCCAAATTTCTGCAGCCGCCTGATATGTTTTGGGAACTACCTCAGCAATCATTTCTCCGTCTTTTACAATTTCGTTGATCCCGGATCTTTTTGCTTTGATAATTTGTCCGTCTTGTGGAGCCAAAATATAATACTGACCGCTTCTGATTCTGTAATTATCAAATTGATTTTGCAACTTAGCGATCTTGGATTGGCCACCTGCAATCTCGGATCTGGACTGAAACTGATCCCCCTGCACTTTAGCAATCTTCTCTGCGTATTCCTGAACTGCAGCATTTCTTTCAAGCTGAAGAATGAGTAAATCCTGTTTGCTATTGTTATAGTCGTTTTGAGCGCCAATCAGTTTGGCGCTGACATTTTGATTAAGTACTTTTCTTCTTTCAAATTCTGTAAGAGGGATCACACCTTGTTCAAACATTTTTGTGGCACCTTCCAATTGACGATCCGCCACATTCATTTCATTTTGTGCCGCTGTCACCTTCATGCTGTCACTCTGTACTTTTCTTCTGGTCTGAATAATTTTATTATCTATACTTTTTAACTTAAGATCCTGTTCCGATTGTAAAGCCTGCACTTGTCTCTCAGCTGCACCTACTTTGTTTTCATAATAATCGATGGATAATTTTTCAGCCTCCAACTGCTCCTGGGTGCGATTCATTAAATTAGGGTCAAGATAGTCGTCTTTGATCTCGGCAAGCTGAAGGATGGTATCCCCCTGTTTTACAAAATCTCCTTCCTTTACCCACCATTTTACAATTCTTCCCGGCAGGATCGTATTAATTTGCTGGGGCCTTTGTTCCTGACGCATGGTAGTTACAGAGCCTTCGCTTTTAATATTTTGTGTCCAGGGTACAAACAAAATAATGATAAAGAATCCGAAAATATACCAGAAAAAATGCCGGATACGGCTGTGTCGGTAATTACGGTAAATATGCTCATAAGATTGAAGCTTTTTACCCAGCCTGGTTTCAATATCGTTGGTCATGAATTCTGAAGCCATTGCATTCAATTAAAGTATTTGATCAGGTTTACCGTATTTCTCAACTATTCCATCAGTCAATACCAGAACAGCATCGGATCTTCTTGCAAACTCTTCGTCATTTGTGGCGACGATAACCGTTGTATTCCTCGTATCGTTCAATAAATAATTTTTGATCATTTTTTGCGAACTCTCATCGAAGCCCTGCCAGGGTTCTTCGAGAAGCAAAAGGCGTGGATTGGAAATGAGTGCCCGAAGCAATAATATCTTTCTGATAACGCTTCCACTTAATCTTTTTCCAGCCGGATCAATAGAAGTGTCAAACCCATCCTTTAGAGAAGTTATAAAAGATTCCAGCCCAATCTTCTTTGCTAATGCCAGAATATCATAAGCCTTCACTGTATCGTCACCTAAAGAGATATTTTCATACAAGGTACCCTGGAAGATATCCTGTTGATGAAATAAAATACCTGTAGAAGCACGGAGTGAGTCGTGATCATAATTTCCAATAGGCACGCCATTCACGAGAACATTTCCTTCAAATAGACGATAAGACCCTGTTAGTAATCGAAGAATGCTTGATTTACCGGATCCCGCAGAACCCATGATACAAAGCGTTTGGCCGGGTGCAACCGCAAAAGAAACATCATTTAGAATGGTCAAATGTTCATTGTAGCCGAATTTAACATGTTGTAATTCTACAGAGATCGGAGTATTCGTATGGTCTAATTGCAACGTTCCATCTTGCTCAATAGGTTTATCGAGCACCTTACCCAACTTTTCAACGCTTGTTAGTACATCATAAACTTTATCAAGGCTCTGGATTAATTTTTCCACGGCAGCCAATACCGTAAGGATCAGGATTTCAGAAGCAACGAACTGGCCGATATTGATCTGATTTTGCACCAGGAGAACACCTCCCACTACAAGCATGCCTGTAGTAATGATCACTTTGAAAAAGATAAGTGACCAATATTGAATGAGGAGTACTTTGAAATGGCGGGTGCGGGCATCCAGATAATGCATTACATATTGATCTGTTCTTTCTACCGGCAGATTTGAATTTCTGGAAAAGCGGAAAGATTTCATTACTCTGGCCACTTCTTCGAGCCAGGCCACTACTGCATATTTATTTTCACTTTCTTCCAGACTGGTACTCAACCCTCTGGCGCCTGTATTTCGAAGAATCAGATATACAATCAACAGGGTGAACAGGCTAAATATGATGAAGATATTGGAGTACATGGAAAGCAATAACAATCCGAAGATGACTTGAATAGTAGCGGCGGGAACATCGAGCAATAAGCGGCTCAATCCTTTTTGCAATGACACCGTATCAAAGAAACGATTCATCATTTCGGGCATGTAATAGCTATCGACCTTATGAAGGTCCAGTTTGGGTACCCGCCATGCAAATTCAAAAGAATAGCGGGCAAAAATGCGTTGCTGAATTTTTTCAATTACGCGCATTTGTCCGACCTGCATCATTCCGGAAAGAAAAACGGCTGTTACGACCAAGCTGATCAGAATAACCATAGAAGTGGAGATGGCTCCTGCTAAAACAAAATTCAGAATGGCCTGTATACCCAAGGGTATGGATAACTGCAGGAGACCTGATAGAATAGCAAAGAGGTAGATGGCGCTGACTTCTTTTTTTTCCAATTTCAACACTTGAAGCAACCTTTTTATCGGTGTCATCAGCGTTGAGTTATTATTGGTTTCTTGTGCCATACAGGTATGGTTTGTAAAAGATTGTTTAGAGTTGATATCGTTTCGATATCTTCTTTTTCCCTTTAGAATGCAAAGAACATAAATAAGTGCCGATTGTTCAAATTCATTTTTTCGGCTTAGGATAGATTTAACATTCGCTCAGGTTAAGGGGGATATGTACTGCCAGTCCGCCTTCTGCTGTTTCTTTGTATTTATGACTCATATCGAGGGCTGTATTCCACATGGTAGCGACTATGTTATCGAGTGAAACCTTAGCGAAATCTGGGGTACTCATAAGGGCTAGGCGCGAAGCTGTGATGGCTTTGACGGCGCCCATCGTATTGCGTTCGATACAGGGGATCTGCACCAGGCCGGCTACAGGATCGCAGGTGAGTCCCAGATGATGCTCCATTGCGATTTCGGCCGCCATGAGTACTTGTTTTTGGGTGCCGCCCAGGGCTTCGGTAAGCGCCGCCGCTGCCATGGCCGAGGAAACACCAATTTCGGCCTGACATCCTCCCATGGCGGCGGAAATCGTGGCTCCTTTTTTAAAGATGCTTCCAATCTCAGATGCTGTAAGAAGAAAATCACGGATGTTTTTTTCGGAATCTTTCTCACAAAAAATGATCATATACAACAACACAGCAGGAATTACACCGGCGGCACCATTGGTGGGTGCCGTTACCACTCTTCCGAATGATGCATTTTCTTCATTAACAGCTAGCGCGAAACAACTAACCCAATCAATGATATTCTGAAAATCTGTCCCCGAGTTTCTAATGGTGTGCAGCCATTCCTGAACAGAAGTATACGTAGCCTCTCTCAAAGATCTTTTATTCAAAGCGGCTGCTCTACGAGTGACATCGAGTCCGCCCGGCAATACTCCTTCCGTATGGCATCCTTTGTAAATGCAGGATAACATAACCTCGTAGATTTTTTGAATCCCCAATTTAACATCTGCTTCTGATCGCCAGGCCAATTCATTTTCATATACCACTTCGCTGACCGACATGCCCGTCTTCATACACCAGTGTAATAGTTCATCGGCTGTTTCAACCGGGAAAGGCAGTTGTACGACTTGTTTATGCAGAACCTCTTCGTTCTCTTTAACGATAAATCCACCTCCGATAGAATAGTATGTGGCGGCGATGGACTGATCATTTTCTATGGACGCTAAAAAACTAAGACCATTCGGATGAAAAGGCAGGCTTTCACTGATAAGGAATTCGATATCTTCTCTGGGATCAAAGGGAATCTCATGCGCGCCTCCGAGAAGGAGCCTGTTCATTTGAGCAATATCGTGGAGGCGCGCGTTTAATGTAGTCACATCAAAAGCAGCCGGATCCAACCCCAATAATCCCATCTGTAAAGCCACATCTGTTCCATGCCCCCTGCCCGTTTTGGCAAGAGATCCATATAGCAATACCCTAACTGAAATAACTTTTTCTAGCAATGAAGCGACTCGTAAATCATCCAAAAAACGAAGGGCGGCTTTCCATGGACCTAGAGTATGGCTGCTGGAAGGACCAACCCCAATTTTAAACATATCAAAAACGGAGATAGGTTCGTATGGCAAGGCAATAAATTTAAACAAAAATAAGTAATCCGAGAGTGTTTCATACTGCCTATTGTTATAAAATGATTTCGAAATACGATTATGTATAATTTTGAATAACAACCAATCGCTTTATGAGATATCTATCGGGATTCATACTGATCATTGTACTACACACATCCTTCAACTCCTGCAAATCGCCTGTCAATCTTTTAAAGAATGATGTACAAATAGATACCCTGCATATCATCCTGGACACCCGTCCGGTTTATCCGGCATCTTTCAAAGACAGTATCGTTCAAAAAATGAAAAAATTTGTACGGGTATATAATGCTGAGGTGCATCCTTTTAAACTTGCCATGCATCAGGAACCCGCATCATTACCGGCTTCCATCACGATTAAATTCAATAAGATCCGATTTATTACCAAAAAACAAAGCATGTTGGCAACAGGCATTACCGCTGCAGGTATCGGTACCGCCACCTATTTAATAGCAACAGGATTTGCCGTACCCTTCGGATGGATCTATATTCCAACGGCTAAGTGCTCAATTAGTCCTGAATTCAGCACAGGCATGTCAGACATCATCCGCCATCAGAAGATTATGCTTTCAACATCAGGCATGTTCAAGCCTCAACATAAACAAGAATCCATCCTGAGTAAAAAATTAGTGAAATATGTTGTGGAGATGATTTTGGATCTGGAATCTCAATATAATATAAAGAGGGAATAGCCATAAAAATGTTTGTTAGTTTTTTGAGAAAAGATATAAATTGCGCTCCGCTTAAAAGCAGATAAACTATTTATAATTTTCTTTAATCCCATCAACATGTCTCCATTCAAAAAGATCAGTAGAATTTTCCTATTCACTGGTGTATTAATGACAACCTTTTTTTATGCCTGTAAAAAAGATTCTAATCCGGGAGGTGATACGCCCAATATTCCCCCACCTGCGATTTCTTCTTTCACCCCAACAAGCGGAGCGACTGGCACCACTGTTACCATTACGGGTACAAATTTTACCGGCGCAACCGGTGTGAAATTTGGCACCACGGCGGCCACCTCTTTTACACTGGTCAATGCGAATACGATTACAGCAATAGTAGGTACAGGTTCTACAGGTAAAATATCTATAACTACAGCCGGTGGAACATCAAGCAGTTCAAATAATTTTACTTACATCACTACCCCTCCTGCAATTGCGCCTACCATTACCTCTTTCACGCCTACCAGTGGCACAACCGGGACAAGTGTTACCATTACGGGAACCAATTTCACCGGAACAACAGCCGTTAAATTCGGCTCAGTCAACGCAGCCTCTTTTAATGTTGTGAGTGCAACCTCAATCACAGCGGTAGTAGGTGTCGGTGCCACAGGCAAAGTATCTGTTACAAACGCTGTAGGCACAGCAACCAGTACAGGTGATTTTACATTCACAGTACCTCCTACAAACTCAATAACATCCAAGATCAGTGGAGATGCCGAATTAACTCAACTGAATACAGGAGTAGGCATTGCTCAACTCGGCGGAACCTTAAATGGCACCGGTCCATTCACCTTATTTGCTCCGGTTGATGCAGCCCTAAATGCATTAACAATAAATTTAGGAAGCTTAGATCAAGCAACAGCAGATAAAATAATACGCTACCACATTGTAAATGGAAATTATCCATCAGCTAATATCCCTGTGGGACAAAATCTTAAACTCTTTACTCTAAATTCCCCTGCTGATTCAATATTTGTCACAAAATTATCAAACGGGGTGATATATGTAAATGGGAATAATATTGATCCTAATAAAAAAGATATTAGCGCCTCAAATGGTGTAATTCATAAGTTGAATAGCACAAACGGAATTTTGTTACAACCCACATCAAACGTTTATGACCAACTTAAAACAACGGGTTACGATTCAATCTTCAAATTAATCAATAGAGCATCCATTGCAGATGCCAACCTGGTAAATATGATATCAAAGAATGTAATAACATTCGTTGCTCCTACAAATCAGGCATTCGTACAATTTTTCAGTGCACAGCCATCCGTGAAAGAAATTAATCAACTTACACCTGCAGCTGCACTCAACTTAATTAAAGATCATATTTTATTAAGTAGAAACTTTTTTGTCGATTTATTGATTGCGACTAATGCAGGTACCGGAATTTCAGGTTATGGTGGAGGCAATTTAAAAATTGCAGCAAGTGGCAATCCAACATACCCTTATGCATTATATTATGTAACCTCGGCAGCAGTACTACTAGAAAATAGTGGTCGGATGTGTCATAATGGCGTGCTTTATAAAGTAGGTGGAATATTAACTAAATAATGCAGTTTTAAATAAATAAACCCTGCCTAGGCAGGGTTTATTTATTTAAAAGGGTACTTGTAAAAAAAATAACAGATTAATACTCGTTAGTTTTACGAAAAATCATATATTCGAGCGCTTTATAGCAACCTTATACCTAACAAATAATTAAATCAAAGCAAAAATGAAAAAAATGATTTTGTCCTGTTTAGCGCTAGCAGGAGCGCTGGGACTACAAGCACAAAGCAACACCGTCTCCGGCGGAGGAAATGCCACCGGTACCGGAGGGTCAGCATCCTTTACGGTTGGTCAGGTTGCCTACACAACTGCAACCGGAGCAGGTGGTTCGGCTGCGCAGGGTGTACAACAGGCCTATGTAGTTAGTAATCCTACTAACGTAAATGATCTGAATATTAGTTTGAATGCTCAGATCTACCCTAACCCAACTACCGATCAACTACTGGTTACTGTTAGCAGCAATGAATATAAAAATCTGAATTATCAATTGCTGGATCTACAGGGAAAAGTGTTGGGACAAAATCGAATGAATCATACAAGCACTACCATTGATGTATCAAAATTACCCAATGGTACATACTTCATTAAGATCCTGGACAAACAACGTCAACTAAAAACTTTCCAGGTAATAAAAAATAAATAATTCAATCAATATTCACAACCATTCAAATCAAATCAAATGAAAAAAGGTCTACTCTTCTTTGTTTTATCTTTCATTAGCGTAAGCATCTTTGCACAGGCACCGCAAAGATTTTCATATCAAGCCGTTATTCGTGATGCAAGCAACAATTTAAAAACCTCTGGAAATGTAGGTGTTCGAATCAGCATTTTACAAGGTAGTTCAAGTGGATCTAGTGTATACACTGAAACACATTCCGCAATTGCTGTTAATGCCAATGGTTTAATCACCCTTCAGATTGGAGGGGGCACTGTTGTTTCCGGAACGTTTAATACGATCAACTGGGGCAGCAATACATATTTCTTAAAGACAGAAACAGATATTGCCGGTGGAACTAACTACACAATTACCAGCACAACCCAATTATTAAGTGTACCGTATGCATTAAATGCTGGCAACGGACTTCCTTCCGGAGGAACCAATGGCCAGGTATTAACCATTGTAAATGGGGCACCTACATGGCAAACGCCTGCCAGCAGCGGCGGATCGAATATTATCTATTCTAACTGGTTCAGTATAGACTCTTTATTATGGAAAGGACCTGGAGACTATAATTACGATTACACTTGGGTAGGATCACAAAATGCAACTGAAGTAAATGCCCCATCTATCACTCAAGACGTAATTAGCAAAGGGGTTGTTCTATGCTATACCTCATGGAGCATTTTGAGTGGTACTACGCCTGTAGTGATATTAAAAAATAGTTTAATGCCCGTAACAACCAATTATCCAAATGCGAATGGTTCAACAGTTAATCTTAATTTTGGAGCAAGAGTTGGTAAATTAGATTTCTATTTTTACAGCGCTGCCATTGATGTTTCTCGTACCAATCTATCCAGAATTCAGTATCGCTACATCATTATCCCAGGTTCAACTTTAGCAGGTCGTAGAGCAAACGGAAGTTCTTACCCTTCTGTTAATGAATTAAAGAAAATGCGCTACGAAGAAGTAGCCACTTTATTCAATATTCCTCAAAACGGGTCTAACGAATAAA
>JBKCGY010000290.1:0-2814 GCA_046303015.1 Bacteroidota bacterium
GGGTTTATCAAATGCATAGTAAGAATATCCTTTCTCCACTAACGATTCCGCATAGGTACGATAGATCTCTTTCCGTTCACTTTGACGATAAGGACCGAAAGGTCCACCATGCCTCACACTCTCATCAGGCGTTAATCCGCACCAGTCTAGGCAATCGAAAATATAATCCTCGGCTCCCTCTACGAAACGATTCTGATCCGTATCTTCTATACGTACGATAAATTGTCCGCCATGATGACGGGCAAACAGATAATTATATAAAACTGTACGCACGCCGCCCAAATGTAATCCGCCTGTGGGACTGGGTGCAAATCGAACTCTTACACTCATGCAGCAAAGATAATGACTACGCGTAAAGTTGAAGGTTGTATGTTGTAAGTTGTCAGTTTTACTTTATTTTTATTTCATGAAGAAATTTCTTCTTTTACTTTTTTTGATTTGGCATTTTTCTATCAAGGCACAGGAAACATTCACGTATCCTCATCTGCAGGCGATGTATGACAGTATGCTGATTTTCAGGAACCTGAAACTGATTCCGATTGTACGAAAAGAAGATAATGAACCCCTTTTTGAAGATAGCATACAAGATCGTATCCTTCTGAAATGGGGCATGAAAAAAGGATTGGTAAAATTGAGTGAACGAGGAGAATATATGGTCGATAATATCAATATTATCATGATCGAAAACAATAGCGGTAAGCCCTTACATATCAAAAGCGGAGAGATCATTGTCGGAGGCCGCCAGGACAGGGTATTTGCCAAAGACACGATTATTCCGCCGGTATCCGGACCGCATGTGATACCAGTATATTGTATTGAAGAAAACCGATGGAGTCATTATGAAAAAAAGTTTTCCTACGGTGGGAATACCAGTAGTGGTATGCAGCGCTTGTTAGATAGTAGCTCCAACCAGACGATCCTCTGGAACGAGATCAGATCTTGGCTCAAAACAGGCAATCAAAGATCCTCTTCTTTTGCTGCCTTTCTGCATCAGAAAAAAACAGTAGATACTGCCAATGCCTATATCAAATACTTTTTAAAAGCAATTCCTCAGATTGATAGTAATATCGTCGGTATTATTGCATCAACAGGCCATAAAATACTAGGCGCCGATATGCTGATTAGTCCCTCTTTCTTTTATCAAAGCCTCCCCTACTTACTGGAGAAGTATTGTCTGGAAGCCATCTTAAATGGTACAGAAACGACAAGGCAATTTGAAAAGGAGCAACCATATGCCGATAAAATTTTTTCTCCAACTGAACAAGCTACATATATTCACAAAAAAGGGAAAAAGATTTTTTATAAAGGGGTACTACTTCAATTAACCACCTATTAATTCAGTATGGCATATATTGTTACCTCTCCCTGGTGGCTAAGACTTGCATTTTCAAAACACTGCATTTGGGAAATGCCCGGTGATTCAAGAAGTCTTTATTTGAGTTTTGATGATGGCCCTCACCCTGAAATCACGCCATTTGTTCTGGACGCATTGAAAAAGCATAATGCTAAAGCTACTTTTTTTTGTATCGGGAATAATGTAGAGAAATTTCCCGAAGTATACAGAAGAATACTGGATGAAGGTCATCGAGTGGGTAATCATACTTATAGCCACTATAATAGTAAACAAACGGAAGAAAAAATCTGGCTGGAGGATGTGAAAGCCGCTTCAAAATGGATCGACTCTGATCTTTTCAGACCCCCCTATGGTAGAATCAGTCGCTTTCAGGAAAAAGTTTTAAGGGAAGCAAACCCGGGTTACAGAACGATCATGTGGTCCGTTTTAAGCGGAGATTTTGATAAAAATATCAGGGGCAATGACTGTGCAAGAATCGTAAAATCTAAAAGCCAATCGGGATCCATTGTCGTATTTCATGATAGTGAAAAAGCATGGGAAAGATTAAGAGAGGCACTACCTACAACTTTAGAACACTTTGCAAATCAAGGATTTAACTTCAAGAATATCCCCTAAAAAAGAGGGCCGGGGTGAAGACCCTGGCCCGTTTTTAATCCGTACCCTATGAAAACTTTTACTAAGGTACAATAAGTTTTTATATATACAAAGATTTTAAAAAATTATCTTAGGGTAATCTCTTTTGAACGTCCGTTTACTGTAAGTATAGCTTTTCTGTCACATGCACCATCCCCATAATTTAAAGAACCAATAGCTGCATTATGACGGAATCGAATGATTCCTGATGAGATCCACTGACATGTTGTTTTCTTGATCAATCCCTCTGTAATTTCATGTGTCCAGGTCTTTCCACGACTATTCTCCCCTCTTCCCTGTCCGGTGATCCTAAATACATCATCTCTTCTGTCTAATTGAGTCGCAGCCCCATTGATCATTGCTACTGTTCTTACAGCACTCCATTTTACCCAGCGACCAGAATCCCATGTCAATTTCCCATTGACAATTTCTCTCTGGAAAGCCGGTGTGTTATTCCTGCTGACATTGGTCAATATGTGCGTTCCTTCCACTTTAATACTATCGACAGCATAGGCGTTGAATGAGGTAGTGGCTTTACTTCCTGACATTCTCATTCTTCCTGAATACACAGTAATTATTTTCCCTTTTCTGAGTTTACCATCTCTACCCTCACATCCATCTTTGAAATCAATGGTTACAGTTACGGGGAAAGTGGTACCCGCTGTAGTGTCAATTTTAACAGTAAAACAACGCTGAACTCTTCCATTGGGCAATCTAGGTGATGTAAAATCTACCGTAGAAGATGACTGAAATCCATAATAGTCCTGATTTTCTTCCATCGCAATATCCAGCGCATCATCAGTTACAGCAGAGTAGGAAAATTCGGC
>JBKCGY010000291.1:0-2297 GCA_046303015.1 Bacteroidota bacterium
GAAGGTAACACATGTGATTGCGGAGACGCCCTATTACATGACTAAACAAGTCAATAAGTTTTTCCCTTCAGCCAAAGTGAGTGGTGAAATCACTCCTGAATATATGGGCGTTGGTTATATCATTGGACCGAAGATTAGTGGCGTGTTGGTTGCGGGAGGTGTGATTGCCTGGTTTGCTTTTATTCCATTACTTGCTACATTAGTGCCACCGGATATAATAGCAGCGCAACTGGTCAAACTCGGTTATTTGTCGGGCTTGGATAAAGCCGGTGGACCGGGTGGATGGGATCCTGTGAATCATGTTTTCAGTGATTATTCAGCGGCGATTTACAGAGCATATGTACGACAGATCGGTGCGGGTGCTGTAGCAGCGGGTGGTTTTATTACGCTCATTAAAACGATTCCAACGATCATCTCTTCGTTCAAGGGCAGTATGCAGGCATTAAAGAAGAATAATGAATCAGGCGGAGAGATCAAGCGTACAGAAAGAGATTTAAATATGAAAGTAGTAGGATGGGGTAGTCTGGCATTAATTGTATTGATGGCCGTATTACCCAATGTGCCAGGCGATACGATATTCAGTAAATTATTGCTGGGATTACTGGTGATTATTTTCGGTGCTTTCTTTGTTACGGTTTCTTCCCGTATTGTAGGATTGATTGGCTCGAGCAATAATCCGATCAGTGGTATGACGATTGCTACCTTGATGGGCACTTGTCTGATCTTTATTGCCGTAGGATGGACCGGTAAATTATATGAGCCCATGGCCTTGGTAGTAGGCAGTATGATTTGTATTGCGGCGGCTAATGCAGGTGCTACTTCACAGGATCTGAAAACAGGATACATTGTGGGTGCTACACCCAAGTATCAGCAGCTGGCTTTGTTTGTGGGTGCGATTGTTTCTTCAATTGCGATAGGAGCAACCATTCAGATACTGGATAAACCGACAGCGGAAATGGCGGCGCAGGGCATTACACACGCTATCGGAACGGATCAGTATCCTGCGCCGCAGGGTACGCTCATGGCTACGCTCATCAAAGGCATCTTATCCTTCAACCTCGACTGGCAGTTTGTACTGGTGGGTGTTTTTATTGCCATCACCATGGAATTATGCGGCATCAAGGCGCTCAGCTTTGCCGTGGGTTTATACCTGCCTTTATCTACTACCTTACCCATCTTCATTGGTGGTGCAGTACGCGGACTCGTTGATATGAAAAAGAAAAAAAGAGGTGAGGTCGTGCATGAAGAAGATGATTTAGGTAAAGGAAATCTCTTCGCTACCGGACTCGTGGCAGGTGGTGCACTCGCTGGCGTGATGATCGCATTTCTCTCTGCGTTTGAAGGCTCCAAGAAGGGTATGGATGTATTAAATCTTGAACATAGTTTAGTCAGCGGCTTATCCGAAAACGGATATTATTTGTTGGGCACGATATTATTTATGCTGATGGGATGGATACTGTATAGGATTGGGTTGAAGAGAGAAGATGAAAGTCAAAAGTCAAAGGTCAAAACCAGTTAACTGTGGCCCTGGCAAGGCAGAACGCACCGGCGGAACACTGTTGTCTGGTTGTCTTGGTTGTCGGGTTTTGATTACCACTTTCTGGCGCAGCGTCTCCTGACCTGTGCCAAAATGTTACTATCTCATGATTTATATTTTTACTTTCTTTCTAGCAGTTTTTATTGGATTCTTTCAGTTCTTCGAGTCAAATACATCCCCCACACCAAACTCAGCAACAACAACATGCCACCCAGCTGATGCAGTTGTGCCATCCATTCAAAACCACCCCAGTGGTTGGGAATAATTTGTTTCGCTAATAAAACAGATGCAATACCCATCATAGCCTGCATGAGAATAATTCCTACGGGAATGATACGGGTGGCTTGAAATAAATTTCCTTTGGCTGATTTTCCGGAAACAAAGTACCATAGCAGGGTGATGATAAGTAATAACATCGCCAGATTTCTATGCACGAAGTGGATTGTTAATTTATTTTCTGCCAGATCTTTCATCAATGGAGAATCACTGAATGCTTTTTCAGGTAACCAGGCATCGTGTATGAAAGGCCAGGTAGTAGCGGCCGTTACAGCTTTATGTCCGGCCATAAAAGCACCGAATATCAATTGCACACAAAGAAGGACAATCAAGGCAATCGTGAAGTGGTAGGTTTTTTTATCATACTGTATATGACGACTGGGTACTTTTAGTTTTAATGCAAACCAAAACGTATAACACAAAAGCAGCATCGCCATCATGAAATGCAAAGCCAGTCGGGTAGGTTTTACATATACGGCATCGC
>JBKCGY010000292.1:0-18173 GCA_046303015.1 Bacteroidota bacterium
GTTATTCGATTGTAGCAAATGAAAAAATTATACGATTTTTTGGTATCCTATCTCTTTTAATTTTATTTGAGTTTTTAAATTTACTATTACACCCATTTGTTGGCGATATGACGCATCATTCACCCATACTAATGTTAATCATTATGGTATTTTTAGCATCTTTTTTAATACCGCTACATAATTATCTTGAGCATTGGATTAGTCATAAACTTGTAGAAAGAAATAATAAAATAAGATTAAAAGCTGCAAAAAAAACGATCCAACAATTAGAAGATAAAACAGATAACACTTAAGTATCGGTTCTCTTCTCTGAATTAAACGTTTGTTAGTTATATTTTTTCCTCTCGCTTCGTTTGATTTTATATTTTTGCGGCAGCAAACAATCTTATCGTCATTTAATATCAAAGCAATGCGACCATTGTCTTCATTCCTTTGTATCATCTATCATTCGCGCACGCGCAAATCATTACCGGAACGACGTGTTTCCTGACAGGACCAGCCCCTCACCATGGCCCCTGTCAGTGAAGATCCCTCCAGCATATTTCATTGGATTGGTTATCCCTTATTGATCTGAAGTTTTGAATGGAAATGAACGATAACAATATCATTATAAGAGTTGCAGAGCGTCTAGATAGCATTCATGCAGAAACGATCACTACCTGCATGGAGGAAAGTGCCAAAGCACGCGGCACGGGTATTGCCAAAAGGAGTCCGCAATATATATCTGATAAAATGAAGGAAGGCAAGGCGGTTATTGCACTTACCCATTCAGGTGAATGGGTGGGATTCTGCTATATTGAAACCTGGAGTCACGGTACGTTTGTGGCCAATAGTGGTTTAATTGTAAGTCCGGAATACAGAAAGAGCGGTGTAGCAAAATCCATCAAGAAAAAAATATTTGAACTCAGCCGGGAATTATTTCCGGGGGCTAAAATATTCGGTCTCACAACCGGACTTGCCGTTATGAAGATCAACAGTGAACTGGGTTATGAACCGGTTACTTATAGTGAACTTACCCAGGATGAAGAGTTCTGGGCCGGATGTAAAAGCTGTGTGAATTATGAAATTCTCATCAGCAAAGAAAGAAAGAACTGTATGTGTACCGCCATGCTCTATGATCCGGCAGATCATTATGAACCGGAAGAAACGCAAAAATTCTTTGAAGAAAAAAAGAGTGTGATGGAACGTTTAATTCGTTTCAAAGAATGGAAGTTTCTAAAGCTGTTGCGTAAAGCAAATGACAAAAAACAAACGATTAAGGATAAAAAAATCAGCATTTCTATATTATAATTATCGCATGAGCAAAATAACAAAAAAAGTAGTGCTGGGTTTCAGCGGCGGACTGGACACCACCTATTGTGCCAAATATCTGAGTGAAGAAAAAGGATATGAAGTTCACAGTATCATCGTTAATACCGGTGGTTTCTCCAAAGAAGAACTGGATAAAATTGAAAAACACGCTTATAGACTTGGTGTTACATCGCATACGACTATTGATGCTATAAAAGATTACTACGATCGTATTATCAAATATCTGATTTTTGGAAACTGTCTTAAAAATAATACCTATCCGCTCAGCGTAAGTGCAGAGCGGTTGATGCAGGCTATTCACATCGCTGAGCATGTCAAGAAATTAAATGCGGATGCTGTTGCACATGGAAGTACAGGAGCAGGCAATGATCAGGTGCGCTTCGATATGATCTTTCATATTATGATGCCGGGCGTAGAAATTATTACTCCTATTCGTGATTTGAAATTGAGTCGGGAAGCAGAGATCGAATATCTGAAAGACAAAAGAGTGGAAATGAATTTTGAAAAAGCAGCCTACAGTATTAATAAAGGATTGTGGGGAACGAGTGTAGGTGGAAAAGAAACGCTTAATAGCAAAGGTATGCTGCCCGAAGAAGCCTGGCCTACGCCTTGCACCGCATCGGCATCCAAAATGATTGAATTGAGTTTTGAAAAAGGAGAGCCGGTACAACTGAATGGTGTTCCATATAGTCATCCTTCTGACCTTATCAGTGCATTACAACAAATAGCAGGTGCTTATGGTATAGGAAGAGATATCCATATCGGCGATACCATTATCGGCATTAAAGGAAGAGTGGGATTTGAAGCTGCGGCACCGATGATTATTCTCAAATCGCATCATGCACTGGAAAAACATGTGCTAACCAAATGGCAACTGCAATGGAAAGATACGCTTTCGCAATTCTATGGTAACTGGTTACACGAAGGACAGATTCTCGATCCGGTGATGAGGGATATTGAAGCATATTTGGAAAGCAGTCAGCAATCAGTAAGCGGGAAAGTTTTTATTGAATTACTCCCATATCGTTTTCTCATCCATGGCATTGAAAGCAAATACGATCTGATGAGCAGTCGCTTCGGTAAATACGGAGAAATGAATTCAGGATATACCGGCAATGATGTACGTGGTTTCTCTACCATCTTTGGAAATCAAACCCGCATCTGGCAATCTGTTCACGAAAACGAAGAAAAAAATTAATGATGAGTGATCTACATTCAATAAAAAAAATAAGAGTTGGAATAATCGGTGGGGCTGGTTACACCGGAGGGGAACTTATTCGTTTACTCATTCATCATCCAAATGCAGTTATTCAATTTGTACATAGTCATTCGCAGGGAGGTAAATTAATCAGCCATATACATGCGGATCTTGTCGGTGAAACAGATCTGTGCTTCACCAATGATTTGATTTTAAATGATATCGATGTGCTCTTTCTTTGCGTAGCACATGGTGATGCAAAAAAGTTTTTAGCACAGCAGGACATCCCTTCAGATACTAAGATCATTGATCTATCCAATGATCATCGCACTACCCCCACCAACCCCCACCCTGAATATAACGGAACAACATTCATATATGGGCTTCCGGAAGTTAACAAAGCATGGATACAAACCGCCAACTATGTAGCTAATCCAGGTTGCTTCGCAACAGCTATTCAATTAGGACTACTGCCACTAGCCAACGCAGGATTATTGGGTGAGGTATACACAACTGGTATCACTGGCAGTACAGGAGCCGGAGTAGGTATGTCGGAGACTTCGCATTTCAGCTGGAGAGCGAATAACATTCAGGCCTATAAAACACTCTCCCACCAGCATGTGCCGGAAGTTTGTTTTACACTTAATAAAGTAAACCCATCAGCGCATCCTAATGAGGCAAAACTTCATTTCATTCCCTGGCGGGGTGATTTCACGAGAGGTATTTTTATCAGCAGTCAACTTAATTGCGATCTTTCTTTATCCTCGCTGGAGGAATTATATAAATCTTTTTACGCGGATCATCCATTTACAACGTTAATCAACGGCTCCCTTTTCTTGAAGCAGGTAGTGAATACGAATAAATGTATAATTCAATTAGAGAAAGTCGGTAATCAGCTGGTGGTGCATTCCGCCATTGATAATTTATTGAAAGGCGCCAGTGGACAGGCCGTGCAAAATATGAATCTGATGTTTGGACTGGAAGAAACAACCGGACTACAATTAAAAGCCAATTACTTCTGAGATGAAATTATTTGATGTATATCCGCTGAATAATATTTGCATCGAAAAAGCAAAGGGATCTCGTGTGTGGGATGATCAGGGAAATGAATATCTAGATATGTATGGTGGTCATGCCGTCATCAGCATCGGACATACGCATGCTACATGGAAAGCGCGTATTGAAGAGCAGTTGAATAAGATTGCATTTTATTCGAACTCTATCATTATTCCTCTTCAACAACAACTGGCAGATAAACTCGGAAAAGTCAGCGGAAAAAACGATTATCAACTTTTTCTTTGCAACAGTGGTGCTGAAGCGAATGAAAATGCGTTGAAGCTGGCCAGTTTTCATAATGGAAGAAAGAAGATTATTGCCTTCACGAAAGCTTTTCATGGCAGAACCTCATTAGCCGTGAGCACAACTGACAATAAAAATTATAGCGCACCTGTCAATGAAAATGATCATATCATCTTTCTGCCTTTTAATGATGAAGCAACATTGATCAGTTGTTTTGAACAACAAGGCAATGAAATATCTTCTGTAATAATAGAAGGTATTCAAGGTGTGGGAGGAATACGGGAAGCATCTGTTTCTTTTCTCCAATTAATCAGAAAGCTTTGTGATCAATACGGAGCGATTTATATAGCCGACAGTGTTCAATGCGGCTATGGAAGAACCGGATTGTTTTTCAGTCATGATTTTGCCGGCATGAATGCCGACATCTATTCGATGGCTAAAGGTATGGGCAATGGTTTTCCAATTGGAGGCATTCTCATTGCACCACATATTCAACCCAAGTATTTTCAACTCGGCACTACATTCGGAGGCAATCATCTTGCTTGTGCATCCGCATTGGCGGTGCTCGAAGTAATGGAAGAAGAACAGCTGATGCAAAACGCAATTACTGTAGGTAATCATTTGATGAGATCGCTTGCTGAGATAGATATTATACAAAATTTAAGAGGAAGAGGGTTGATGATTGGCTTTGATCTTCCTGAAACACATGCCAAACTCAGGAGTCGTTTGCTCAATGAATATCGTGTATTTACCGGAGAAGCAAAACCGAATACAGTACGATTATTGCCTAGTCTGGCACTAAAGATAGAAGATGCCAATCTCTTTATTGACCGACTTAAAAAAGCTATTGCGACAAATTAAAATTTAGCCTGATGCGACAATTTCTTTCGGCAAATGATGTTTCTGATGTAGATGAACTGATTCAAAAGGCTTTGCAATACAAAGCCCATCCGCTGAAAGATCAGCCACTCGGTAAAGCAAAAAGATTGGGATTGATCTTTCTGAATCCGAGTCTGCGTACCCGCATCAGCACACAGATTGCTGCTGAAAATTTAGGCATGTCGTCAATGGTGTTTAATGTAGGCAGCGAAGGATGGCAATGGGAATTTGAAGAGGGGGCCTTTATGAACGGACAGACTGTAGAACACATCAAAGATGCGGCCCCTGTTTTGGGACAATATTTTGATATGCTGGCGTTTCGCAGTTTCCCTTCACTTACTGATAAAACCAAAGACTATAGCGAATTTGCCATGCAGCAATTGGTGAAATACAGCGGACTGCCCGTGTTGAGTCTGGAGAGTGCCACGCTGCATCCTTTACAATCACTAGCCGATCTGATCACGATAGCGGAAACAAAATCAATTCAGAAAAAACCTAAGGTTGTTCTTACGTGGGCACCACATATCAAAGCTATTCCGCAATGCGTAGCGAATAGTTTTGCGCAGTGGGTTCATAAATGGGGTGAGTCTGATTTTGTGATAACACACCCTCAAGGATATGAACTCGATGAACAATTTTCGCAAGGGGCCACTATAGAATATAATCAGGATAAAGCACTCGAAGGAGCCGACTATGTGTATATAAAAAACTGGAGCTCATACAATGATTATGGGAAAGTGCTATCTAATGATGATACATGGATGATGAATAAAAAAAAATGGGGCATAACGAATGAGGCAAAGATTATGCATTGCCTACCGGTACGCAGAAATGTGGAAGTTTCAGACGAGATGCTCGACTTCGAACACAGTCTGGTTACCCGACAAGCCGGCAATCGGGTATGGGCAGCGCAGGCCGTGATTGCAGAAATGCTCCAATCAATGAATAGCAGATGAAAGAAAAATTATACATCATTAAGATCGGAGGAAATATCATAGACGATGAAGAGAAGCTCACATCGTTTCTGATCTCTTTTGCGGTGTTGAAAGAGAAAAAAATTCTGATACACGGCGGTGGTAAGATGGCTACCAGTTTGGCTAAAGATTTGAATATTCCGCAACAGCAAGTGGATGGAAGAAGAATCACCGATGAAGCCACATTGAAAGTGGTCACGATGGTATATGCCGGACTCGTCAACAAAAAGATCGTGGCGTATTTACAATCATTGCAGTGCAATGCGCTCGGCTTATGCGGGGCAGATGGGAATGTAATACTGGCGCATAAACGACCCGTTAGCAATAGTGGAATTGATTATGGATTTGTGGGCGATGTGGATATTGTTTCTTCAGAAGCCGTACAAAATTTGTTGACCGGTTTTGATACGCTTGTCTTTGCACCAATTACGCATGATGGGAAAGGACAGCTGCTGAACACCAATGCCGATACCATTGCCAAAGAAATAGCTATTGGTATGAGTCAATTATATGATACAACATTGATCTATTGTTTTGAAAAGAACGGGGTGTTGATGGAGAAGGAAGATGATAATTCGGTCGTCCCGGTCATTGATTCGGCATCCTACCAGAAACTTTTGAATTCAAAAAATAGTAAAGGTGAGCCGGTGATTGCCGATGGTATGTTGCCGAAGTTGAGTAATGCGTTTGCGACGATTGAGGCTGGTGTAGGATCTGTGGTGATTGGCCATGCACTCCAATTGGAAAAGATTGTTGAGGGAGAAGCGGGGACCAGGATTAAAAGCTCCACCCTTTAGGGCAGAGATCTAATATATTTAAAAACAAATGTTATTATACGAACCATATTACCATGATGCAATCAAATTATTACAGCAATTGATTGCCATTCCTTCTTTCAGTAAAGAAGAAGGGGCAACGGCAGATTGTATAGTGGAATTTTTGCAGAAGAAAAATATAGCTGCAGAACGTATCGGGTATAATATCATTGCACGCAATAAATATTTTTCTACCGAAAAAAAATCTTTATTACTCAACTCACATCACGATACGGTTAAGCCTAATAAAAATTATATGCGTGATCCGTTTCTGCCAACTATAGAAGATGGAAAACTTTATGGTTTGGGAAGCAATGATGCGGGAGGCTCATTAGTTTCCTTACTGTCAACTTTTTTATTTTTCTATGATCACACAGATCTGCCTTTCAATATTATTTTCATTGCATCCGCAGAAGAAGAAATCAGCGGTAAGAATGGCATTGAGTTGGCATTAACATTAACTGAAAATATAGAAGCTGCTATAGTAGGCGAGCCCACGCAAATGCAGATGGCGGTTGCTGAAAGAGGACTGATGGTAGTCGACTGCGAAGCAAAGGGTATTGCCGGTCATGCAGCACGAAAAGAAGGAGAGAATGCTTTATACAAGGCGCTCTCCGATATTCAATGGATTCAATCGTATCAATTTGATAAAGTAAGTGATTTGTTAGGCGAGACAAGTATGTCGGTCACTGTCATAGAAACAGACAATAAGCAACACAACGTTGTTCCGGCTTCCTGCAAATTCGTGTTAGACATTCGTTGTAATGAGATTTACACATTTGAAGAGATCATTTCGTTGCTGAAAGTAAATCTGAAGAGTGAGGTGGCACCTCGCAGTATGCGTCTTCGCTCCACCAGTATTCCCATTGAGCATCCGTTGGTAAAAGCAGGCTTATCATTAGGAAGAACATATTACGGATCACCTACCACGAGTGATAAAGCACTAATGCCGTTTCCTGCTTTAAAGATGGGTCCGGGTGATAGCGCAAGAAGTCATACAGCAGATGAGTTTATTTATGTGGATGAGATTAGGGAGGGCATTGAATTATATGTTCAGTTGATAAAGAGGTTGTCCGTCCCGCCTCTGGCGGGACAGTTATCTTAGTTGTCGTGGTTATCATAGTTGTCAATTATCATGATAACAAAGACAACCACGAGAACAACGACAACAATCTTTCTGGTTTTGATTTTAAACGTTGACTTATTAAATTATTCATCATGAAACTCTGGCAAAAAAACAATACCCATACCGCTGCGTTGGTAGAGCAGTTTACTGTAGGAAGAGATCAAGAATTTGATCTGTTGCTAGCCAAGTATGATATAATCGGTTCTATCGCCCATGTGACTATGCTGGGTGAGAATGGCATTATGTCAAAAGAGGAGACACAACTTGCCATAGATGGTTTGGATAAAATTTTGCAATTAGCTAAAGAGGGAAACTTTGCAATAGAAGAAGGGATTGAAGATGTGCATTCGCAAGTGGAAAAGATGCTGACGGAAATGATTGGTGATGCGGGTAAAAAAATTCATAGTGGAAGAAGCCGGAACGATCAAGTAGCCGTGGATATAAAACTTTATGTAAAAGCGGAATTGAATGAGATCAAAGAGCTGGTTGCCAATCTTTTTGATACCCTGATTCAAAAAAGCGAAGAGAATAAAAACAAACTCTTGCCGGGCTATACGCATCTGCAGGCTGCTATGCCTTCTTCAGCAGGATTGTGGTTGAGTGCTTATGCAGAAGGATTGATTGATGATTTGAATTTGTTGAGTACTGCTTATGAGATGGCCAATAAAAATCCGCTGGGAAGCGGTGCGGGTTATGGTTCTTCATTTCCATTAAACAGAAAACGAACGACTGAATTATTACAATTCAAAACATTACACTGGAATAGTGTATATGCACAAATGAGTCGTGGCAAGACGGAACGATTTGTTGGCATGGCGCTGTCTGCTCTGGGTGCCACAATCAGTCGTTTTTCTATGGATTGCTGTTTGTATATGAATGATCAGTTTCGTTTTATCAGTTTGCCGGATGCATGGACTACCGGTAGCAGTCTGATGCCGCATAAAAAGAACCCTGATGTATTTGAGTTGTTACGTGCCAAAGGCAACCGGATGCAATCCATCCCCAATGAGCTGGCTTTGTTATTAAGCAATCTTCCTTCTGGCTACCATCGGGATGTGCAATTGACTAAAGAAATTCTTTTCCCTGCTATAGAAGAGATGAAAACCTGTCTGACGGTCATGACCGAGTCCGTCAGAGTAATGGAAGTAAAAGATAGCTTACTGGATGACAAAAAATATGATCTTCTCTTTAGTGTTGAGGCATTGAACAAGTTGGTAAACGATGGCGTAGCCTTCAGAGATGCATATCAAATTATTGGCAATCAGATTCATGAAGGAACATTCGCATTCAAGCGGGAAGCTTTACATCATACCCATGAAGGAAGTATCGGTAATCTTTGCCTGGATGATATAAAAAATGAAATGAGAGAGACACTTCTCAGATTTAATTAAAAAACCCCGCACAAGGCGGGGCTTTCAACAGGTCGTCATCAACCTGGTTTTATTCGGAAATGAATTTCTTCAATATCCTATACTGTCTTTTTTCCTGGCTTTCAAGGGCCTCGGTAAATTCTTCGAGTATAGATTGAAGGGTTCGTTTAAAATAAGAAAATCTCAGAAGGGTAGATATTTTCTGCATAGACATTGGATTTAGATTTAAAGTTAAATCATTTAATTTTTAATAACAATCGTAATTCTACGCATTATAGTTCTTGTTAAAATTACGGTCCTTTAAATAAACAATTAAAATGTCTCATTTCCGTTAATAACCTTTATTTTGCAAGTAATAAATATCCTTCAATGAAAAAATTAATCCTGATTAACCTTCTCATTATTACATCCATCAATTTATTTGGGCAAAAAGATAATGCCGGATCCGGACTCAAAACAATGCTACAGGAAGTTCTCAGGGCTGCAGCAGAAGATTTTATTTCTTTACGTGGTGATCAGATCAGCGGAGAAACAGGCACAATCTCTTATCTATCTACCCTTTCAGCCCCTGGGTCACAGGAAAACAGAATTATAGGATATAACGGACCTAAAAAAACAGACTGGGTTTGGGAAAGTAAACTCAACAATTTTGAAGACATCAAAGATCTTCAAAAACAATACAAAAAGATTTATACAGAGATCAGCAGAGGCTCTGTAAAAGGAAATGCTAAAACCTATGAACCCTTAAGCGAATATGAAAACCCCACAGAAGATCAAAGGATCTGGACAAACCAGTTTAAAGTTGTATCTACCCAATTAATAATTGATCTGGTAGCAGAACAACAGTATAACGAGTGGGTAATATGGCTGCGAGTATACAATCTGGAAAATCTTGCAGGAGCTCCTTCTCGCTAAATCTAAGCCCAATATTATTTTCTCTGCGTTTTTAATAAAAAAATCAAAGGATAATGCATCCTTTTACTCCAGGAAGCTTCACTATGGTCTGCACCATTAAAAGCCAAGCTCATAAATTGTTTTTTATCGTAACCTTTCTCCTTAAAAATCTTATTAACTTCAGATTGTGACGACGGATACATTGCATCTAGCGTAGCCGTACCATGATCAAAGTAAAATTTATGCGTACGTGATGGTGGCAAATGATTGCGGAGATATGAAAAAAAGGCCTTAGGTACAGGGTTGTTTTCTAATTGAAATATTCCTGGCCAGTGTGTAGAAATACATGCTGCTCCTCCAAAAACATCCGGATACTCGCAAATTGCATACATAGAAATCAACCCTCCCATACTGCTGCCTGCAATAAAAGTATTTTTTCTGTTCGACCTTGTACGATATGTTTTATCTATAAAAGGTTTAAGTTCTTCTGTGATAAACTTGAGATAATTATCAGAGCAAATGTTTTTCCCTTTAAATACCTCCGCACCGTTTTGACGAATCGCTTTGTACACGATGTCTTTATCGGCCTCAGACATACTTTCAAATGGTTTTTGCGGAAAATAATCGGCATGACGTGTATCTCCTCCATTCCATATGCCGACAATAATAAAAGAACGAATCTTTCCTTCTTTAATCAGCTGACCCGCCGTTTCATCCATCTTCCATTCCTGATGATTCCATGTGTTAGTAGAATCAAATAACATTTGTCCATCATGCATGTACAATACAGGATAGTTATTGTCGCCTGTTTCATAACCATCGGGCAGCCAAACATCAATGTGTCGGGCTGTTACATATGAAGAAGCAAAATCTGCATGGCGTATTATTTTCCCAATAGCAACAGAAGGAATTTGAGCTTCTGCTGTACTGCTAAGTACAAAAAGCATTATGGAGAAAAAACAATTTCGGAACATAATAAATATATTTTGTTCTTATAAACATATCATCCTTCGCTTCGCTCAGGATGACACTAAAGAAAGGGGGCGAACTTCGTTCGCCCCCGGATCAAATCTTTTTACTTTTTTACCTTACCATCTGTGTCCAATTCCACAATTTCATAATCCAATTTTTTCAACCCGGCCATTACTTTATCCTTATCTCCCACTAGCAAAATATTCATCTTGTCTAGCTGTAGCCATTTTTTGGCAATGGCATTGATTTCTTCTTTTGTAATCTCTTGTAAGAGTTTATTTTGTTGTTCCACATAATCGCCCGGTAAATTATACTCTAATATTCTTCCGATGAAGCCGGCTTTCTGTCCTGGCGTTTCATAACGAAGCGCATCTCTTTGCCCAATCGCACTCTTCATAAAACTCATCTCATCATCTTTAATTCCTTTTTCAACATAATCTTTGATCTCTCTGATAATCTCCAATAAAGCACTATCGGTTGCTTCGGCTTTAATGCCGGAACTGAATTCGAAGGTCCCGCCATAAGGATTTCCATCGAAATTTGTGCGAGATCCATAGGTCCAACCTTTATCTTCTCTGAGATTAATATTAATTCTGCTGTTAAAGGCTCCTCCCAAATTATAATTCATCAAACCCGCTTTGTAAAATTCACCTGTTGCATCATAGACAAGATTGGTCGGAAATCCGATTCTGAATTCTGTCTGAGCAGCTTTAGGAATATGCACGAAATAGATTTTCGTTTTTTCTACAGCAATGCCAGGGCCCGGCTTGGGGACTGAAATATTTTTATTGGGTAATTTATTAAGGAACTCTAACTGCGGCAATAACTCATCCTGCTTGATATCTCCTACTACAAATATCATAGCGCCTTGAGATGTGAGCGTGCTATCATAATAGTTTTGGATATCCGCTAACTTAAATTGTTTCACGGTTTCTTCAGTTCCATCTTCACTTAAACCTAATATATGTTGATCGCCGTAGTTTATTTTTTCAAATACAAGATCCGCAACAGCACTGGGTTGTGCTTTTACCTGTTTGAACGCTTCCATTTCCTGTTTTTGAATGCGCTTGAAAGCATCCTCTTTAAATAAAGGCTGCAGTATTCTTTCTTCAAGTAAAGCAAGTGTGGGTTTTATATTTTTCTTCAGAGACTGAACAGAAAAATTCAGCCCATCGAGTGTGCTAACCACGGTAATGGAGCTACCGAGCTTTTGCAATTCTTTACTCATTTCTTCTGAGGTACGCTGCTTGGTATCTTCATTCATCATACTGGACAATAAACCGGCTAAACCAATCTGCTTAAGATTGCTAGACTGCAATAAATGTCCGCCCGGAATTTTGAGCGTTAAAGTAACCGTAGGCAGTTCATTATTGTCAGATCCAATTATTTTAATCCCATTGGATAATGTTTTGGTCCAGTAAGCAGGAACTTTTACAGTTGGATTGGGTCCGTTACCAGGCATTTTACTTCTGTCGAACTTGTCTTTGGCTTTATTATATTTCAATCCAGCATAACCATAATCGGGAGCTTTGTATTTGGAAGAATCGATCACATAATTATTAGGCCCAACTACCAGCTTTTCCTGACCCTTAGGCAAGATCGTCAGAGTAACTCCATGTGCATTTTTGATATATTGAAAATAGACTCTTTGGACATCTTCTTTCGTAACTGATTCATACATTTTCCAGAGGTCTTTGATTTTATTTGGATTTCCAGTAAAGGTTTGAAAGGCTGCCAATTGAGAAACTTTACCGGATACACTTTGCAGACCGTTGATCAACTGCGACTGCATGCCTCCTTTAAATTTAGCAATGTCTTCATCTGTTACGCCTCTTACTTCAAAACTATCCAATGCCTTTTTGTATAAAGAATACAAATTAGCAGGTGATTTGCCCGGCATCGGTAACATAATGAATGAAAACTCTCCGCTCAATTCATAAAGCTGGCTGAGTGTAGAAGCAGAGAGAGCCAGTTGTTTTTTTACTAATTGCTGATAAAGCACCGAGTTATTTCCTTGTCCAAGTACCTGAGCCAGACAAGCCAGTGCGGCCATATCTTTATGGTAGTTGGGAACGGTAGGATAGGTAATGAAAACAACCGGAAACTTGGCATAATTATCTACATAATGCGTAAATCGCGTACGATCTACATTCGGTTTCATAGGTTGCATATTGCTTACTTGTGGACCGCGGGGGATAGATCCAAAATATTTCTGAACCAACTTCAGGACTTCTGCTTTATTGATATCGCCACCGACAGTAAGTGTTGCATTGTTAGGGACATACCAGCGCAGGAATAAGTTTTTAAGATCATTAACATATACTCTATCTAAATCTTCCACATACCCAATGGTGAGCCAACTATAAGGATGACCGTAAGGATATAAATTTTTTGCCGTATGCTCCTGTGCTAAACCGTAAGGGCGATTATCATAGTTCTGTCCTCTTTCATTTTTAACAGTTGAACGCTGCACTTCAAATTTTTTCTGAGTAACCGCATCCAGCAAAAAGCCCATTCTGTCTGCTTCCAGCCAAAGCATTTTTTCCAGTTGATTACTGGGTACTGTCTGGAAATAGTTTGTACGGTCACGGTTGGTTGTTCCATTCAGGGTGCCCCCTGCTTCTGTGACGATTTTAAAATGCTGCTCATCCGCTACATGGTCGCTTCCCTGAAACATCATATGTTCAAAGAAGTGAGCAAAACCACTCTTGCCTATTTCCTCGCGGGCACTTCCTACATGATAGGTTACATCTACATGCACCAGCGGATCACTGTGATCTTCATGAAGAATTACGGTAAGACCATTGGGTAAAACATATTTTTCGTAAGGGATCACAATCTCTTCTCCCTTTTTAGCTACTTTCTCAACCAAACGAGGTTGAGCAAAAAGACTGAATTGAAAAGTGCCGGCAATAAGGAAAGCGGCAAGGCAGATTTTTTTAAACATAAAAATTAATTAGAATTTTCTTTGAAACTGGCTGCAAAATAAGAAAATGTGGTTGACAGCCCCTACCGTTCATGGAAAGATCCAGAAAGCAAGTATTGACTTTATTGCTTTCCCTCAAGCTGATTGTGAGATCCATCACAAAAAGGTGGATTTTTAGTGTGCTTACACTGGCATAGCCATACGGTCTCATCTTGTGGAGGCGTATATTTAAGACTTTTAAAGGGAGCTACATCCTCTCCGTTCACCTCAGAAGTATATGTTTTATGTTTCCCATCGCAAAAGGGTTGGATTTCACTCAATCCACAAGTACACCAGGCATAGGTTTTACCGGCAGTAAGATGTACTTCTTTGGGAAAACATGCTGCTACTTTCGGCTGAAGATTATGGGGTTGATTTGGCTCCATGGTTGATGATTGCTATATACTACAAAAGTAATTAGATAATGTTTAAATGCTTATGGCTAAATTGAAAATATACAAATCAGACTGATAGTTCTTATATACTTTCATAGCATCCAACCACACATAAGTATCTCCAGTCATAATTATCCGGCGTATACGCTTCTTTGGCCATGATAGGCTGATCCTCAACCCCTTTTTGTAATATTCCCATTGAAATCAGGCGTATTCTCGCTTCGTGTATTCGTTCCCGTAGTGCCGGATGCTCCATCCATTTTTTTTGAGGTGGCTCATAGCCTACTTTATCTGTTCTCCATACAATGTTGTCCGGCAATGGACCATGCATAGCCTTGCGGAGTATCCATTTGGTAAACCCATCATGAATTTTATAACTTGAGGGGAGCGAAAATATAAATTCCACCAATTCATGACTCAAAAAAGGCAAGCGCAACTCTCTTCCAAAAGCCATACTGTTTCTGTCGGCATAATGTAATAGTTCCCCAAGCCCTTGCTGCATCGTATTGAAATACAAAATATCGTTCAATTTACTTACCGGAGGCTTATATACAGAATAGTATTTATCATAATGTGCATGCACATAATCGGGGTGAAGATGCGGATGCATCAGTATTTTTTTTCGTTCCCTTTCTTCCAGATGCGCATTGGCGACAACAGGAAAAAGTGCGGCCATATAATTGGGAAATCCCCATGAAAATTTGATTTCATTTTGCTGTAAACGAATCCGCTCCTGCATGGCAAATCCATAACGCAATCGGGTAATTTGCTCCTGCAGATACCAGTGAATATATTTATTATAACCGGCAAGCGTTTCATCTGCGCCTTGTCCGTCAATCAGAACGGTAACTCCTTCCTTTGCCGCCAGTTGCATGACCTTATACTGTGCATATACACTTGCTGATGCAAAGGGCTGTTCCTGATAATAACATAAGCTTTCCCAATCATCCATCAATCCCTCAAAACTGGGTTCAGCCCAATGTTGATGCAACCCAAATTGTTTTGAAACCGTTTCTGCAAAAACTTTTTCATTTTTCTCATAGCCGGGGAAAATAGCCGTAAAAGCATGTCTGCCATAAGATGAAGTGCCGTTTCGGGTAATTTGATCGATGATGGCTACAATAGAAGAGCTGTCTAATCCTCCGCTCAATGAAGTTCCAATCGAAACATCGCTACGCAATCTGCGCTGTATACTTTGCTGAAACAAAAAAGCAAATTGCTCAATTGCCTCCTCTTCTTTTATTTTTAATACCGATTGCTTATCCAAATCCCAGTACATATTTACTGAGAATTGCTGATCTCTTAATTGATAGATCCCATAATGTCCGGGAGGGATTTGAAAAATATCTTTATAAAAAGTAAGGCTGCTGTCAATTGCATTTTGAGTATGGCCATTAGACAGATAATTCAGCAGCATAAGGTGATTCCACGATTTTGCAATGCCCCCTTTCCACAAGGCCTTATATTCACTGGCAAACAATAACGTGTTTCCATCAAAAGAATAATACAAAGGCTTCTCTCCAAATCTATCACGAGCTATAAACAATTTCTGTGCGGCTTCGTCCCATATAGCAAAGGCAAACATACCATCAAACTGATGTAGACATTCTTCTTTCCAGAAGTCGTAGGCGGCAATCAGGACTTCGGTATCAGAAGCCGTATGGAACATATACCCTTTTTGAATCAGGAAGGATCGGATCTCAGTATAATTATAGATCTCACCGTTATATACCAAAGAATATCGGTTAAGATATTGGAAGGGTTGTGCCGCCGATGCAGATAAATCAATAATGGCAAGTCTTCTGTGGCCCAGCGCAACAGTACCTTCCGGATTTATCCAGTACCCTTCCGAATCGGGTCCCCGATGCGCAATAGCATGCGTCATTTTTTGTAGACGATGCAAGTCCGTTTGACTTCTATCTTGTGATAGTATACCAACGATGCCGCACATAATGTAAAGATGCAGAATATTCTTGGGTAATATCTAATCAGTATGTTTCCTGATCTCTTTACAGCGTAATCGGAAGAGCAACCTGTACGTTATCCCATCCCATTACGAGGCGAAAACTTGTGTCATTGACTTTTTCAAATACCATAGAAAAAGCTTCCGTAATATCTTCTGTTTTTGAAATCGGGCAGTCTAATCTGACTACATCCTTGGATATATCATATTTAAATGCCCCCCATACGTCCAGCTCAGTATTAAGGATCATGGTCCAGCTTTCCTCGTTTTCAATAGCATAAAGTGTATAGCGGCCCTTTTTTATCTTTTTGGTACCCATTTTTACATCTCTGAAAAACTCAATTTCTGTTGCTTCGTTCGCACCTAATCTCCAGATCTTCCCCTTTTCAACAAGATCTTCAAAAACTTTTCTGCCCAACTTTTGAGGACGGCTATAAATGACTCTTGCTATCAAAGGATCAGCTTTTTTATTAGGTTGAATTTTTAATACTGGGTAACTCACGGGATAATAACTCATATCCATGGGCGATTTGTCCAGTTGCGAGAAGCGGTTTGTCTGCTGACCACACACGCATACGCTTATCAAAGAAAATAAACCGAGCAATATTGTTCTCATCAGTAAAAATGATTTGATACAAAAGTAGTCCAAAGGTCTTGCGGTTTATCAGCCCCCGGCATGTTTTTGATCAGGAATCCAGAATTTTATCTCGTATATCATTGCAAAAATTACCAATGAACAGGAATCCATCATATAAAAGTGTTCAAGAGGCCTTATCAGTTATTCAGAGTGGCATGCGCTTGTTTGTGCACGGCAGTGCGCAGACGCCCTTGTTTCTTCTGAAAGCCCTCGCCAAAGAAGCGCCCAGACTTAGAGATGTGGAACTGGTTTTTATAACGGTGCAGGGTGATATTGAAATCGACAAACCGGCATATCAGGATCATTTTCATATCAACTGTTTATTTGTCAGCGACATTGTGCGACAGGCGGTGCAGGATGGAAGGGCTGATTTCATTCCCGCTTTCCTGAGTGATATTCCGGATCTGTTCAGTAAAGGGCGGCTGCCGATTGATGTGGCGCTTATTCAGGTATCCCCACCCGATGCGCATGGCTTTTGCTCGCTGGGATTAAGCGTGGATATTGCCCGTTCTGCGGTTAATGGTGCCCGTTACATTATTGCCCAGGTCAATCCGAATGTGCCGCGTACACATGGCGATAGTCTGGTGCATATCGATGATTGCACCCATCTGGTATATACCGAAGAGTCACTGCCGCAAATCGATTATTCTGTAAAGACCAGTGAAGAAGAAATGAAGATCGGTCGTCATATCGCATCACTCATTGATGATGGCAGTACGCTTCAGCTGGGTATTGGTACCATACCTGATGCGGTTCTTCGATCTCTCGGACAGCATAAAGACCTGGGTGTGCATACGGAAATGTGCAGTGACGGCATCGTTGATCTGATGGAAAGCGGCGTGATCAATAATCGGTACAAAAAAATCCATCCGGGTAAAACCGTTACAGGTTTTGCGATCGGTACACAGAAGCTTTATTCCTTTGTGCATGATAATCCTTCGGTAGTATTTCTGGATATCGATTATGTGAATGATCCGCACGTGATTCGTCGTAATCCCAAAGTGATGGCGATTAACAGTGCGATTGAAGTGGATCTCACCGGACAGGTTTGCGCAGACAGTATCGGCACCTATCAGTACAGTGGTATTGGCGGACAGATGGATTTTATGAGAGGGGCGGCACTCAGTGAAGGGGGTAAACCAATAATTGAATTAACAGCCCGTACGAAAAAGGGAGTTAATCGCATCGTTCCTTTTTTAAAAGAAGGGGCGGGGGTGGTGACAACGCGCGGACATATACATTATGTGGTAACGGAATATGGTATAGCTTATTTGCACGGACAGAATTTACGTCAGCGGGCAAAGGCGTTGATTGATATTGCACACCCCGATGATCGTGAGATGCTCGAGAAAGCGAGTTTTGAAAGGTTTAAGGT
>JBKCGY010000293.1:0-2829 GCA_046303015.1 Bacteroidota bacterium
AATATGAAAGATACTCCCCATGCCGTCTTGATTCGTGCGATTGAACCTTTATTCGATGAAAATATCGCTACAAAAAAAAGTAAACGCAAAACAGGATCCGGTCCGGCGCTCGTAACAAAATATCTGGAGATCGACACACATCATAACAGAAAAAGTTTTTTATCATCTGATTTTTTTATTGCTGACGACAACTTTATTCCGGAACACATTTCTGCCTCTCCCCGCATAGGGGTGGATTATGCCGGCGAAGCCGCCCTGTGGCCTTATCGATTTTTTATTTCTAATCACCCGCATGTAACACCGCATGTATTCAATATAGTTTGAATAAATTAAGAAAGAGTCAATCAGAATGTATACCCCTCCTAGAGGGGGTGAAGGGGGAGGACTTTTTTCATTAATTAATTACTAATTTTACCAATGACCTCCTCCCTCGTCTTCTTCGACGGTGTTTGCAATCTGTGCAATGGCACCGTACAATTTCTGCTGAATATCGACAAACATCAGCGCTTACAATTTGGTTCTTTACAGGGTGAAACCGCAAAAAAGATTTTGCCTGCCTATCAGATGTCTCCTGACAAATTAAGCTCCATCATCTTTATTCATAACAACAGGGTTTACACCGAATCATCAGCCGTATTGGAAATTTTTCGGATGATCGGAGGCCCCTGGACAATACTATATGTGTTTAAAATCATTCCTGATTTTTTACGAAATGGCCTCTACCGATTAGTCGCCCGCTACCGTTATCAGTGGTTTGGCAAGAAAGATCAATGTATAATCCCGTCTTCTTCTCTCAAATCCAGATTTCTTGACTAAACTTCAGCATTAATATATCTCACCCAAAAAAACTGCACATTTGCCCTGTTTTCAGCATAAAAAACAGATATTTGACAACCATTCCAACCACGATATTTTGATTGCATGTCTACTGTTAAAAAAATTACCCTCGCCGGAATTTCCATCATTTGCTTAGGTGCGCTATTCTATTTTTTGGGCTCTGATCACAGTGTTAAAGAAAATGAACTTAGGGAACGTGAAGAAGAAGGCGAACTGCCCGGTGCCCTTCGTGCCATGGATTTGTGGGGCGATATGCGCATGTATCCCTATGGAACAATGCGTTCAGCTTCTTACTCCCGCGCCTTTGAAATGAGTAAGCAAATGTCCTTTGCTGCCAGAACAAGAATGGGTGCCCGATTAAATGCTAACAACACGGCTCCGTGGACAGATCTCGCTCCCAAAAATTTTGCAGGAAGAGTACTTTCCATGGGCTTTCATCCAACTGACCCCAATATCATGTGGGTAGGTTCTGCTGCGGGGGGACTTTGGAAGACAACCAATGGAGGTACAGGTGCAACCAATGGCATTAACTGGCAATATATCCAAACAGGTTTTCCGGTATTAGGGGTAAGCTCTATTGTTGTTGGGCCGGACGGCAACACCTTATACATTGGTACCGGTGAAGTGTATAAAGATCCTCAGTCTCCTACGCTTGGAAGCGGGGTAACCGGCTCCGGACATGATCGATCTTTCAGAGGAACTTATGGTATTGGAATTTTAAAAAGTATGGATGGTGGTATTAGCTGGACAAAAACACTTGACTTCTCTTATTCCAATGCCATTGCCGTGATGGATATGGTTATGGATCCTAATAATAGCAGCATTATTTATGCAGCCACAACAGAGGGCATCTATCGTACGACCAATGCCGGCGCAAGCTGGTCATTGATTAGTGTTGCAGGAAGTCCTCGCTTAGCTATGGATCTTGAGTATAAACCGGGAAGCTCATCCGTTTTATATGCCAGTTTCGGAAATTTCGGTACCACAGATAATGGCATTTATAAATCTGTCAATGCAGATGCCACTACACCAACTTTTACAAAACTTATCACCGGATTGCCCGCAACCATCACCGGCAAGATACAATTAGCCGTAACACCCGCAGCCCCCAATAATGTATATGCAAGTATCGGGCATAGTCCGACTGCTACTGCTGATGCCGAAGGATTTTACCGCAGTACCAATGAAGGAGATTCCTGGAGCGGACCGGCCGCATCCAACATCATTGGTCAGCAAGGATGGTATGCCCACGACGTAGCTGTTTCCAGAACTTCTGCCGACACCATTTACTGGGGAGAACTGAATTTGTATCGTGCCAATAATGGCACCTCTGCATCATCAGTCAGCTTCGGTATCCGTTCATCATGGGATGCATGGAACGTAAATAATACCACCGTGGGAACTTTGCAGGAAGGATTGAATAACGGTTACGTACATGCGGATATTCATCGCATATTACCTTCACCTCACAATACCAATACCGTATTCATCCTTACAGATGGCGGTGTGTTCAGAAGCACCAATCGCTGTGAAAGCTTTCAAACCTTAAACGGCGGTTTACACACGGCTCAAATATATGCAAGGGCTGCGGTCTCTTCCACCGATCCCAATTTTATGCTGATGGGTATGCAGGATAATGAAGGATTGGTTTATGCAGGAAGTCCGGGTTGTAGAAGAGTGCCAGATTTAGGAGATGGATTCCATGCAGCTATAAACCCCAGCAATGACAACACCTGCTATATTGCATCCTATAATTTAAGAGTACTCAAATCCGTAAATAGAGCCGGCAGCTTTACTTCTACCCCTTTAGGTGGGGCTGGAAATATTAATGGTCCAATCACATCTTGTTTCAACGCACCCTTTGTACTGGCTCCATCCAACCCAAGTGTTATTTATGGAGGCACTGCTTTGCTTCGAAAATCTACTGATGCATTAGGAACTGTTAATATTATTGGGGGATCGACCGCCTATGTAAGCGGACTTTACTCCCCT
>JBKCGY010000294.1:0-15205 GCA_046303015.1 Bacteroidota bacterium
AGTTCCGGTACCAGTGAAGCATCCAGTAAGTATATTCCCATCACCAATGAACTCATGCAAGGGAATCGGGTAACCATGATCAAGCAACTGCTCAGTCTTCGTAATTACGATAATCTTCCTGTAAAAAGTTTGGGTAAAGGATGGCTTATGCTGGGCGGAAGTACCGACTTACAAAAAGGACCGGGATATTATGCCGGCGATCTGAGTGGTATCACAGCAAAAAAAGTTCCTTTTTGGTTTTCACCTTTTTATAAGCCCGGAAAGAAAATTGCCAGAACCAAGGATTGGAATAAAAAACTGGAGATCATTGTCGACCAGGCTCCTAATTGGGATATTGGCTTTGTAGTAGGTGTGCCGGCGTGGATTCAGATGTGCATGGAAATGGTCATCAAAAGATATAATCTGAATCACATTCATGAGATATGGCCTAACCTGGCCTTCTTTGTACATGGCGGGGTTTCTTTTGAACCCTATAAGTATGGTTTTGAAAAATTATTAGGCAAGCCGCTCATTTACATTGAAACTTATCTGGCCAGCGAAGGTTTTATTGCTTATCAGGATAAGCAACACACGAAAGGCATGCGGCTGGTTACCAACGAACACATGTTCCTGGAGTTTGTTCCTTTTGATGAAAAAAATTTCGATCATGATGGCAACATTATAGATAAGCCCGAAGCACTCATGATACATGAAGTGGAAGAAGGAAAAGATTATGCTTTATTACTCAGTACCAGTGCAGGAGCCTGGCGCTATCTGATTGGTGATACCATCAGATTCATCAATAAAGAAAGTTGTGAGATCATCATCACCGGCCGCACTAAACATTTTCTCTCCATGGTAGGGGAGCATTTGAGTGTAGACAATATGAATAAAGCGATCCAGCTGGTAAGTGATGATTTGAATGTTTCAATTCCGGAATATACGGTTGTAGGAAAGCCGAACGGGAATTTTTTTGCCCACCACTGGTATGTGGCCTGTAATGATCATGTAACGGGAGATACGCTTATTAAAAAAATTGACGAGTCACTCAAAAGCCTGAATGATGACTATGCGGTGGAAAGATCCAGTGCACTCAAAGAAGTATTTATAGACATTCTGCCGGAATCAACATTTATGGAATTCATGAAAGCCAAAGGAAAGATCGGAGGACAGCATAAGTTTCCAAGAGTACTCAAAGGTAAAATGCTGGAAGACTGGAATGCTTTTCTGTCTGCTGTCAGAAAATAATTTTAACCATCCACCAGTATGGCCGGCAAAAAAAAACAAACCGCATCTTCAAAAAAATCAACATCATCCTTTTCTTTTTTACAATGGATAAAAAGAATACTGATCATTTTATTTGTAAGCCATTTGTTATACGTCATTTTATTAAAATGGGTTTTCCCTCCCATAACGCTAACACAACTGAGTTCACTGATTTCAGGTGAGGGACTATCCCGCGACTATGTAAGACTCAAAGAGATCGACCGGGATATGCGCATAGCCATTGTGGCTGCAGAAGATCAATTATTTCCAGACCATAACGGGTTCGACTGGAAAAGCATCAGAAAAGCAATGGAATATAACCAGCGCAAACCGGGACGAGTAAGAGGGGCTTCTACCCTTTCTCAACAAACCGCTAAAAATGTCTTTCTTTGGCAGGGGAGAAGTTGGTTCAGAAAAGGACTGGAAGTATATTATACTTTTTTGATTGAAACCGTTTGGGGCAAACAAAGAATCCTTGAAATATATCTCAACGTTGCTGAAATGGGTGAAGGCATTTATGGTGTGGAGGCGGCGGCACAGGCATACTATGGCAAACACGCTACCTCTCTTTCCAGAAAAGAAGCGGCTCAGATTGCTGCATGCTTACCGAATCCGAAAAAATACAAAGTAAAACCTGTCAGTAAATATGTGTCGTCGAGAAGCCGATGGGTAATACGCCAAATGAATAATCTGGAATCAGATCCGGATCTGCTGAAAGTAATCGATGTAAAAAATTAACCCCCACTCTTATTGCTGTTGCTGTCCGGCAAAACTGACAAATATCTGTGGACTCACCTCTTGTTTATCTGTTTTTTTCTGCTTCTCCATCTGCACCTGTGTCGTTTCTTCAAACACATGTCCATCTTCATATCCTACAGAAACAAACACATATAAATCCTGACGTGCCAGCCCTTTGAATGTTCCTTTCACCGGTGTGCAATCACTGAAATTTCTGCCCACGGCCAACTTCACATGGGTGTCTTTTACCCATATATTATTCGTAGGATCAATCCCCTGCCAGCCCATACCCGGTATCCAGGCCTCTACCCAGGCATGTGTAGCCCCTTCACCGCGCATCCCATTTTTATTGGGACAGATATATCCGCTAACATATCGGCAGGGTATCTGCATCGTGCGTAACATCTGAAGTAATACATGTGCAAAATCCTGACAAACACCTCCATGATGATCCAGTATTTCATCTACGGTTGTTTCAATTGTAGTTATGCCTTTGGTATATTTAAAATCATTGAAAACATATTCACTGCTTTTTTGAACAATATGTGCGATATTTTGAGGGCCACTTAGCACCTCACTACATATCTTGTCAATTTTGGCCTGATTGAAAATAATGTCGGGTTTCATCAGTTCAATCAATTGCAGTTGATTTTCCGTTTCTTTCTTAAGATCATCTAAGCCGGCCTCAGACCCTACTACAAGATCATGTGAAGCAATGGTTCTTACCACAAGTTTACTTTCAATCGTGAGTTCATGATGCGGCTCAAGAATATTAAAACCACCAGTACGATTGCCCCAGTAATCGTTGAATATATGAACCGTAGGTTGATGTGAAATAATCAGATCATGCTGCAATACTTCCTGTCCGGAACATTGGTAAGGTATGATCCGTATCTCATTAACACTCTCCGAAACAGGTCTTTCATATTGGTACTTTGTTATATGATGTATTTTAAAAACCGACATGATATTTATGATGAATATGAAAAGAATGTTTGACTGAAATTATTAGTAAAATCCATGAGTTCCCTTCGGGTATCTTCCAGATACCTAGCGAATCCATACCGTCTGATCCATTCGAAATCAGCAAACTGAACACTACTATATAGCCTTCCATACTGTCTTAATATACCCGACTGATCACGAAGTTCATTTTCACTGATGATATCTTCGAGATATTTTTTAACTCGGGTCAATGAATAATTGATAGAATGTGGGAAGTGCGGATGAAAGATCACCTGATGTGCCACATTCAAATTGGTATCATTGCTGCGATAATTTTTGAGATGAAATTCATAACCGGAAAGTGAAAAAAGCAGATTGCGCCAGTAAAGTATATCCTTCGTTACATCCAGTTCGTGATCAATCTTCTTGAAAAGATAATCCGTAATCTCAATGGTGATCAGACACCTTTCGATATGTTTTCCCAGATTCATAAAACACCAGCCCATACCTCTTGGCATCGTACTATCTGCTATTCCTGTATAAAGCAAACAATTCTTTAGCAAATTTTCTACTACGGTTATTTGTGCATTCCCCTGGATCTGCTGAACTACATCCGGGTGTTGGATCATATGATACATAAGATTTACCTGCTCCCACACTTCTTTGGTAATATGATCCTGCATCCCCCTTGCATTCTCTCTGGCTCTGCTCAAAATCACTTTGATGGCATTAAGATTATGGGTATCTAGTAATACATGATGTAAGATATCTGAAGACGAGGTTGGTGAATGAATGAATTTATCTGATCCGGAAAAAATGTTAATCAATGGCTCCCAACTGTTGATCCCAACCGGACTTTTGTCGAGAGAAAGAATATAGCCTGTATAGGTGGTACGCAAGATCCCCTCCGATCGTTCCAGATAACGACTGAGCCAGAACATGGAATCTGCAATTCTACTTAACATCATAATTCAATTTCTTGGGCCGATATGATTCGGCTAGTCAATAATCCAGGTATCCTTACTTCCTCCCCCCTGTGAAGAGTTTACCACCAGCGAACCCTCACGTAACGCCACCCGCGTCAATCCTCCCGAAACAATCTCAATGCCTGCAGGTCCACACAAGGCATATGGCCTAAGGTCCACATGACGAGGCTGAATCATTCCGTTTATGAAACAGGGAACGGTTGACAGTTGAATGATAGGTTGTGCAATAAACGATCTTGGGTTTTCTAGTACTTTATCTTTAAATAATTCGATTTCTTTTTCGTCTGCCTTGTTACCCATCAGCATTCCATATCCTCCTGATTGATTTGTACCCTTCAGTACCATGGAATTGATATTTTGAAACACATAGGCTCTGGCATCATCATCACTCATCTGGTAAGTAGGAACATTCGGAAGAATGGGGTCTTCATTCAGATAGTATTTGATCATATCGGGCACATACGCATAAACAGCCTTATCATCTGCTACCCCGTTTCCTACGGCATTCACGATGGCTACACCCCCTTTCCGGTATGCCCCTATCAATCCGGGTACACCCAATATACTATCCGGACGAAACGTCAGAGGGTCCAGAAAATCATCATCCACCCTTCGGTAAATAACATCCACTTGCTGAAGCCCCCGGGTGGTTTTCATACATACTTTATGATCATTGACCACCAGATCAGAACCCTCAACCAGAGGAACCCCCATTTGACGAGCCAGATAAGTATGTTCATAATAAGCTGAGTTAAATACGCCGGGGGTAAGAATAACCACCACCGGATTTCTTACAGCGCGGGGGGAAAGGGAGAGTAGGATCTGATGGAGCAGGAGCGGATAATTGTTGACCATACGCACCTGATTATTATTAAGCAGATCCGGGAAAAGTCTTTTTGTCACTTCCCTGTTTTCAAGCATATAAGATACCCCGGAGGGGGTACGGAGATTATCTTCAAGAATATAAAAACGGCCATTATCACCTCTGATGAGATCGATACCGGATATGTGGACATAAATATCATAGGGAACATGAATACCAAAAACTTCACGGGTAAAATGTGGACATGAAGCAATAAGAGATGCGGGAATAATTCCGTCTTTCAGAATTTGCTGATCATGATAGATATCTTTTAAAAAAAGATTCAGTGCTTTAAGACGTTGCCGGATACCGGATTCCACCTCCTGCCACTCGACAGCTGTAATGATACGAGGTATGATATCAAAAGGGAAAATACGCTCAATACCTTCATTGTCACTATATACGGTAAAGGTAATCCCCTGATTCATGAAGAGTTTACCGGCCTGAAGGTCTTTTTGACGAAGAGTCTCTACGGATAAACGACCAATAGATTCAAAGAGTTTACGGTAAGGTTCACGTACGGCATCATCTGCAAGCATCTCATCCCACGAAATGCCTCCGTTGTATTTTTTTAAAAGTTCAATTGCCGTCATGTTATCCATAATGAATAAAAAAGGGTTGCCAATCCATAGCAGACAGGCAACCCGATTTGAATAAAGATAGTAAATTATTCTTTAATTCTGATATGCGAGTGAATTATGCATACTAACGGCAACTACGAAAACATATCCGGATAAATATCCCATTTAAAAGGAAATACATTTATCATGTTATTGTATTTCAGAAAAATTCAACACCATTGAACAGAGTAAAAGCTAATCAACCCAGTTGCTATCTGATAATTTGTATCATGAATTAGTTTTTTTTACAACCTGTAATGTCCGATGATCTTATATCTAAACAAGAAATCCTGATCGATCTTGGCATAAGGTCCGATGTTGTGATACACATCGCCATTTTCCAGACAAATACCTATATGAGTCAGTTTTCCCGGCAGTTCCCAGGTAACAATATCGCCCGGTATGTATTCATTTCGATCTTGTGAGACGGGCAAATCATATCCCTGTCTTTTAAAATAACACATAATATTAGGCACCCGGCGATGATCAATATTCGGATCGGGTTTACGTAAGCCCCAGAGCTTAGGATATGTATCAAAGTTCTGACTCATATCTTCATGTATAAGCTGTTGAAGATCTAAATCATATTCACGCAGTACACGGATGATGACATCTGTACAGGCTCCACCTGATGGAATATCCCCTTTAGGATAAGGTATACTGTAATAGGCGGCATCATAGACCCAGTTTTTATCATTACTGAATCGTATAGCTGTTTGATATATCTGATTATGAATATTGGGATTCGACTTATTATCAGTGGACGTGCAAGAAGCAAAAAATAAAACAAAGAATAAGAAAAGGAGATTATACATAAAGTGATCGTTATTTTCTTTTATCAAAATCTTGCTCTAAACTAATTATTTCAAGATATGGCTGAATAAGATAGGGTGGTAAATAATCGTTAAAGCCGCTAAATTATATTTTATAAAAAATAATTTAATCCTGTTTTCTTATCTTAACTTAGAAAAAAATATGAAAAATATATATAGCATTTTAGCGGTTTGTTTTACGGCAATCATCAGCGTTTATATTTTAGGCAGTGCGTTCAAATACAGAACCAAAGCTGCTGAGACGATAACCGTAACAGGGTTGGCAGAAAAAGAATTTACCAGCGATTTGATTGTATGGGGAGGCTCCTTCAGCAGAAATGCCTTTACTTTAAAGGATGCGTATGCTTTACTGAAAGCAGATGAAGTTGCGATTCGACAATATTTAAACAGCAAAGGGATCGGCGATAGTAGTATTGTTTTCTCATCAGTAACCATGATGAAGAATTTTGAAAACAAATATGATGAGAGAGGAAATCAGACCAGTTCAGTATTTAGTGGATATAGTCTTACAGGCAATGTGCGGGTAGAATCTAAAGAGATCGATCGCGTTGAAAAACTATCCAGAGAAATTACGGAATTGCTGGAAAAAGGTATTGAACTAAACTCCAATACCCCTGAGTACTATTATACGCAATTGAATGAACTTAAAATTGATTTATTGGCCAACGCCAGTGCAGATGCCAAAACTAGGGCAGAAACAATCGCTAAAAATAGCGGAACCGGTCTCAAGGGCCTTAGCAAAGCCTCGATGGGTGTATTTCAGATTACAGGTAAGAATGTAAATGAATTATATTCCTACGGAGGCACATTCAATACCAGCAGTAAGATTAAGGTGGCATCGATAACCTTAAAAGTGGAGTACAGAGTAGAATAAATCAACCAAACACAATAGAATCCATACCCCTTGTCATCATTTCCTCCCATGTGTCTGCCAGATCCACCATCTGCTTAAGGTCATGAATTGCTCTGGATATATCTAATCCTTCAATATCAATATCTAAATAAATAGCATAAAAACTATCGATGGAATGAATTTGATAAGTATAATCTGATTGGCGAAGTTGCATCTCTAATAATTTAGATATCCGATTACCCACCTTAAATAGATATGCAGATAGCTCAAGTATAAATTTCCCCGGATACTGACTATTTTTAATAATCAGACGAAAAGGCCCACGCCTGTTATCTCTGTGTGTCAAATCGTAATCACCTATGATTTTAAAATCTTCTTTGATTAAGCGCGGAGGCAAATGAAACACGCTATCCTTTAACAGATTCGAAATAAAACGATCAAGGATTGCCGCTAAATCATGATGCCTCATGCCAATAGCCGGCATAACTGTATATGTCTGAGGCTTGAACTTAAACCCCGTAAAAGAATCATGATCAAATTTGGAGCGCAAATAATTATCCGTTACCGATGGCATTTGTTCTATCGTATCTGAAACGGAAGCCATCCCATCTTCCTGTAAAGCCTCCATCTTATCGAACGCACGTGTAAAATGATTCATATTCTGGAAAAGACGATAAACCTGATTTACTTCAAGCGTTTTTTGAAGATAGGGATAAAAGACATGTATGCGCTGATCGAAATCATTCTTCTGATGTTGCACCATAAGTCTATTACTCAAAGAATTGATGCGATCAATCCGGCCGGTTCTTTGTTCCATATCGCTACTGTTCCATGCAATACCGTAATGGTATATATTCTGACAAAATGTATGCAAATCCTCTCCCTCTCTGAAAATATCTGTCGTCACTAAGACATACGGATAACCCGGCATTCGGAATTGAGAGGCTATCTTTTCTTTATTCTTTTTAATACCTGACATACCTTTAACCGGAGTCTGAAAGGTGAGTTTGTTTTCAATCTCGCGAAAATTATTCTTATTAGGAAAATTGACCGCCTGCAAAAGGGAGAATTGTGAAATGATACTTTTTAATTCATTTATCACATGATGGAAACAGCTCTCTTCATCTTGTATCAAATCGAGATAATTTTTTGAAAAATCTCCCGAAGCATTGTCTGCAATGTATAAAGGTAGAAAACCAACGCCATTTCGTAGTGTACTTCGTATAATGGTAGAGAGTAATTTAATCTCCTTGAAAATTTCTGATTTTCGATACCCTTTTCTCTTCATATTAATCAGAAAAGACTGAAACTCGTCCTTGCAGATATGTAAAAACAATTGAGTAATGAGTGTGTTTTTTTCTGTTAGCAGATAAGGAAATTGATCGGCATCCAAAGATGGAATTACATAGTTGTCTTCTTTCACATATTTTAGAAAGATTTCCTGTACCTCTCTGAGATCTCCGTCATCTGTCGCTTTCGTATGTATTTGTTCCTTAGTAAGGGCACTATACTCAAAGTCTGCTATTTGATAATACTGATTGAGGATATAATAATTTAGATCGAACCAATCTGTCTTATAAATCCGCGACTTTCTAAAATTCTTTGCTCCAGGCTGTCGAAAATATTGATGGAAAAAATAGGCTTCTTCCTCCTCATCATACACATCTTCATCCTCCTCATTGTCAAGAAACTTCGTCCATTTGCTTTGTGTTTTCAAAATCAACTCGTAAGTACACTGGATAAACTCTCTCTTAAATTTTTCCAGATGTACCTGCTTCACTAAGTATTGATAGAATAATTCTCCCTGGTCCAGATCTTTATAGTGATGATAGATATAGTAAAGTGCTGCTTTAAGCTGATCGGAAGTGTAAAGAGTTTCCGAATCTGAAACTAAAGGATACTCCTTAGGCGATCCTACCAATTTTTGAATAATCTGATCAAACAAATATTCAATATTTTCAATTAAGGTTCTGTTGGTATAATAGTTTTCATAGGCTTGTATACAAGCTGTAAGTGATTCGCTACAATATCTGCCCTGATTGAGTTGTTTCAATTTGGGATAAATAAATTCATTTTCCCATTTGTCGAGTAGCCGACGCTCCAGTTCATAGGCGGAAGCGACGCGTCGAACAAACACAAGAGACTTCTCTCCTTTTTTAATTTGTTCAAATATGGCTTGAACCATAGCATCTTGCTTTGGATGTGGCGGCAAAGCCCCAAATTTATCTCTATATGATTGAATGATTTTTTGAACAATCTCGCGATCCTGTGATTGCTGTACTTTTTTAGTTCGCACCTCTTCGAACTCCTGATCTGTTGCCGATCTCTTTTCCATATCCAACTTAAAAGTTTCAAATCCGGCTAACATACCCATTTCAAAAGTGGCGTTATGTTTTTGATTGAGATGCCTTATCGTCATATATTGAATCAACCCTAAGATCAATCCTTGTTCATTATCGGCGATATGTAAACCCTCTGTATCCTGATGTTTATCAACATTGCCTTTCCGATGTTCAAAACGACATTGATTTCTTGAGAAGTTTCTGCCAGCAAGTTCATATTCCATCTTTCCTCGGATTAGAAACTGATTTAATTTCGATTCAATTTCGCTTTCACTGCGAACACCTGATAAAATATGATTAGGTAAGAAGCAGTCAAATTGATATTTCAATTCTTTGAGACTATACGTCTTCGGCGTTGCAGATAAAACAAGTAATTTTTTTACTTTAGGTTTTACGAGCTGCCTGAACTCGGGAAAATCATGAAATATTTTTTCATCCTCTTCAGTTTTTCTTTTGATGCCAAAGAAACGAGTGGTTACATTGTTACGATCTGAAACCTCTGCGGTATCTGTTTCACCCAATCCGTGTTTGAAATTATGCCCTTCATCAACAATCAATAATTCAATTTCGGCATTCTGTATGCTCAACAGATACGCATAAAATTTTTTCAAGAGTGATCGCTTGGTAGCAAAAAAATAACCTTTGCGTTCAGCCCGAATTAAAAAATCCTTTTCTCTTTGAGATGAAATTCTACTAAAAAGGTAATCCTTCAGACTATTCGGACTAGTATAGGAAAGCCCAAGTGAAAAAGAAGAATTGCGAAAAAGATGATAGCCCGGCACATCCCGAATCACCGATTGCATACTGTCATGAAGATCAATTGACCCTACCGGAAATCCGGTAACCGATTTCACACGATTATCTGTAAGCAAATAATTATTCGAAACAAACTGTCGGATTTCTTTTGCCCATTTATTCTGGAGATTTTCTTTGGGAACGAGAATCATATCCTGATAAGATTCCACCTCGTCACTAAAATGCCGAAGTAATGAAGCAATGCCGAGTGCGATGTAAGTTTTACCCAGCCCTACTTCATCCGCAATGTATAAGGCATTGTTTTCCGGTTGTGACAAATAATTAAACCCTTTATAGATAACTTCCAGCTGACGCTCTGCAATTGCCTCTCGTATCAAATCGGAGGCTTTGAGGTTGATGATTTTTCTGGCGGTATCTTTATGCAACATCTTCATACTCGTTAGCTAAAATATGGGCTGTCCACTGCAGCATGTTTCTGTCTACGGGCAGTTTTTTTTCCAACAACTGCAATTCTTTATGTAATGTGTCTGTAAGTGCTGTTATAGTTGTTTTTACACCCCTTGTATCCGATACAGCAGATATTGATTTCAACATGTATTTTAATTCCCGGCCTGTATAAAATCTATTTATTAATACGGATAGCAAGAGCCAGTAAACCACTCCCATAATCTCCTTCTGCTGATATTGTTTTTTTAAGTACTTCCAGTAGCTGTATAATGTATCCACATTATCACAAGTAAGATAATAACGTAGATTATTAAAGTGATGCAACTGATCCGCTTTGGATTTTTTGAGTATTGAAGGATTAAAAAGATAGCTTTCCAGTTTTAACAACCCATAAAAATGTCGGGCGATTTCATTCAATACGCTTTTTTCACGGGCATATTCCTCAATCATTTTCCCACTCTCGTCTTGTATTAGATCAGTAACCGACTCCAAGCGTGTGAGGAGCCATTCCTGTAAGTTAGGATCGTTATTGGCAAGCATTTCCCAGCTATCAATAATATCTGCTGTTGAAATCCTGAATTCAAGTGGACGATTTTCGAAGCCTGATTGCTCCATATAATAATAATGTTCTCTTTTTTCGCCCGGCAAATCTTCAATTACTTTCAGTAATGGTTTACGTGCTAGCGCTTCCATAATGGAAGCTCCATTTTTATACGATGAAAAATCAAAGTCATCCTTCCCGATTAATGGGATAGAAAGCCCATAACTTAATTCAAGAACACAGTGATTTACGCTCTTAGAAACCCAAGAAAGTTTTTGATGCACCCAGTCGATGGCAAAGATAATATCAGGGGTATCTATTCTCTCAAACCGGTTTTCCTCTGAATCAACTACTTCTAAAAACGAAATATTTTGAGGCTGAATCTCTCTTTTCAAGAGCCTTACCGGATCTTCCTCTTTTTCAATAAAGAGTATAGCGCATTCTATATTCGATATTTTTTTAGTCTTTGGCAAATATCCTTCCCACGCAGGGCCAGTGAAATTAACTGATCCAATGATCGTGTACGTATATTTATCTCCATAAAAACGATATACTTTACTGTGGTTACTTCTTGTTTCATCAAAGGGCTGATACCATCTCACTCCGGCTTCGGCGTAAGAATGGATGACTGTAGGATCGGCTAAACAATACCCGTTTTTTATGGGCGTCTGTATGCGTACCTGAATCTTACGGTCGAAAAAAAGATTCAGCATTTCGGGAGTAGATTTGAAGTATGGTGAGAGGATCTCTACCATTTTTACAGATTCGTCGCTTAAAATATTTATCGCAAGAAAATCTGAAAAAGACATTTGAAACGAATCATAAAAAATGATACCTCTATCTTGAGTCGTTCCTAATTTATTTAAGTAAGAAAGGATTTGTTCTTCTGCTTCAGTAAATTTTTTTCTGAAATCAGCACATACAATATTAATTAAATCTCTCAGCGCCTTCTTAAAGGCAGTCGGAAAATCTTTTCCGTTGACAAAAGTATAGTCGCTGACACATTCCAAATTTTCACACCAGCCCGACTGCGTAAGATTATTGGAGCCTGAAAGAAATAAAAGTTCTCGGGTATGATCATCATTTTCAATCAGAATAAATGAAAGTTTGGGATGAAAATTCCCTTTATTTTTCCCAACAGAAGGGATATTAACCGGAACAATCTGATAGTCGAGATACGGTCCCCATTCTGTGCTTTTAGCATTTTGATCAAAATATACTGTAACGGCCGGCACTTGTTGATCCTTATACAAGCGGCGCCATAAAATATTATTGGTGATATTATTGTTGGTAAAAGTTTGTGCAGGCACCAGCACCGGCATCACGTAGTTCTCAAAAAACTTCGGATCGAAATTGAAGGTATAAAACAAGGCAGCTATGACCTTGCGACCATTGATCTTTTGAATAAGTCTTTCTTTTAATATCAATTGCCGGTCTTTCATTTTTTATGCATGATTTGTTGGAACAAACCTAAGTAGGTATCCATAAAATAGCCGTGGGAAAAATCTTTTTCAGGGTTATAATCCGGATTTTTAAATCCTCCTTCTGCATGATGCACTTCCAGTAAATGATTATTAACCGTAATCCAGGGAGACCCACCTCTCCATTCAGTAACCTCTATATTTTTCTTGATTAAGGCTAAAACCAAATCCCAATTATTCCCTTGAAGCAATTGTGCAAATTCATTTTTAATGCGATTGGCCTCTGAATCGGCAGGAAAACGATAGTCGATATTGTTTTTACACTGATGAATATAATCGTCCTTCAGTAATTGTTCTTTGGTCCAGATAGGTTGGGTTTGTAAATACCTGAAAATATGATTGACTGGTGCAATTACTTTCTCCGTCCATATAATTTCGTCCAGTGTTTGATGAAAACGTGTGTCTTCTTTTGTAACGAATTTCGTAAAGGAGTGTATTAGCTGATATAAATGAAATGGTTGCGGCGGCGTATGCGTATTCAAAAATTCGAACAAATGATTCTGATAGTGATCAGATTGACTATGTTCAAGAATGTTTTTGCGATAGAAAGATCTTTCTTTAGGGGTAATGGGAAAGAGTTGCTGACAGATAAGAAGATCTTCCGAATGAAAATAACTTTTCTGTTGCTGCAGTAATTTTTGAATGATTTTAAGCAATGCTGATCCATCAGCCAACTGACTCATTTTTTCACTGAAAATATCTTTGAAATCGGGCTGACTTAAGAAACCTATATCACGAAAAGGCCTGGAATATTTACCCCATATACCATAAACACGCTGATTCGATAGTATATTATCCTGCGCTGTATTTGAAACAGAAACCCGCTCACTTTCAGAAAGGCGTTTTCGTACTGCTTCGATACCGTTAAATCCGCCTTTTGCGTATGGAGAATTATGTCTAGCGTAAGCCATTAACTGTTCAAGCCGAAGAAAAAAACCAATGAATTGTGCATCAGGTTCACGTTCATAAAAATAATATGCCAGGCAAAGAATCTGAAAATCATGTATATTGGATGAAACCGTTGAGAGATAGGGGATCAGTTTTTTACCCTGCTGCTGCCACAAAACCTGAATCGCTAGCGGATCCCGAGAGCCTTTTACCTGATAATCAGGATCTTCTTTGGTAAAATAGTATAACCGTTGAGGACTAGCCATGTTGCAAATAGGTTGGTTACCATGCAAATTATTATATTCCTATGGAAGCCCATAAAGAAAATTGCATGACAAATGGTTAGGCATAAAAAAAAGAGGAACACATATGGATTAACGTAAAAAACCTATTGCCAATCAATAGGTTGCAATGGATTTTTCTTTGTTTCTGTATTACTGTGGTGCAGCCGAGCAGCACCTCAACTATTTTCTGCTTCAAAAGAACTAAAAAAAACGTGCTCGGCAAAGCTGCCTTTTTTTGCATTTTTATGCACCTCGTTGCAAAAAAATAAGCCTGAAAATCAACAAGTTAATTGATAATCAGGCTTTCTTTCGTGGTGTGGGCCGAACAGCAACCTACCAACCTAACCTGTTCTGTAAATATACTTAATGATCGGCTGAAATGCTTTATCCACAAGGGTTTCAGCGAATTCTGCTTCAGCGATACTTTGCTTTTTCTACATCAAAAAACAACCAAAAAAAGAACTGTGCTCGGATAGTACTCGAGTTGACGATTCAAAGATAAAATGAACCCGTTAAAAAACACAAAGTGAACCCAAAATATGATGCGGTTGTATCAATTAATTTTGGCTATTAAGTTATCACAAAGACCTACTATCCGCCTAATAGAACGCTGAGATTTTCAAACTGTATTTTATGTTTATCCGGGTTTACCGACTTCAATTGCTGCAAGTTCTGCAACTTCCAATTGACTGATGGGAAGCGACTAAAATCATACACGCTCCAATCGGGGGTAACATCGTGAATATTAAGCAGAAATTTCTTTTCTTCTGTGGTGAGTCTGTCATGAATCGTTTTCACTAACTGTTCTCTCACTGATTCATACTCCTCATAAGTAAATGCTTCTGCGGTCATCCCTGAAAACTGATTTGTAAATGCAGCGCGTTGATCTTTAAAATTTGGATGAATGATTTCATGTATTGGTCTTTCACTACAAATCAAAAACAATAAAAATCCCTTTTTTATCTCATCGGTAAATCCTTCTTCCTGAAAAATATATTTTACATCAAATAAATCACGAGGGTGTTGCCGATCCAATGCGGCTACTATTTTCCCTCCGAATAACTGACCGGTCGGTACTACTGGCACAGAACAGAATGCATCAAACAACGTTTGTGCTTTTTCACATAGAATGAGGTCTGTGGGTTCTGACAAAGCGCCGCGGTTTATCAGATTGACTTCTAATTTAATAGATACATTACCAGCTGATATTAGCAACTTACCATCATCTAAACGAGGCGTGATCGATACACCGGGAATGATCTTTTCGAGATTCATTTGAATCCGGCTTAATGCTTCGGCAATATTAGTTAGAGAAGTGCTCCTTTCTTCAATCGGAAGATAAGTGAGGTCTATATCTACCGACAAGCGTGGCATATCACGAACA